>CAZFRK010000071.1:0-11089 GCA_964521375.1 uncultured Rhodobacterales bacterium | reverse complement strand
CCTTCGGCCTGGGCGGGCTGTCGACCGATGACCGTCGGCGAAGGGCCATGGAGGCGCTGAAACGGGTCGGCATGGAAGCCCAGGCCGCCGTCTACCCCCACACCCTGTCGGGCGGCCAGCAGCAGCGCGTGGGACTGGCCCGCGCGCTGGCGCCGCAACCGCGCCTCATGCTGCTCGACGAACCTTTCTCGGGCCTCGACAAGCGTCTGCGCGATCAGGTGCGGGACGAGACGCTGCACGTCCTGAAAAGCCTCGGCGTCGCCACCCTGATGGTGACGCACGACCCCGAGGAAGCCATGTTCATGGCCGACAGCATCGCCCTGATGAAGGGTGGACGGGTGGTTCAAATGGGGGCGCCGGTGGACCTCTACTGTCATCCGGCGGAAGCCTTCGCCGCCAGATTCTTCGGCGAGGTCAATCGCCTGACCGGTCGCGTGGCGGGCGATCAGGTGGAAACGCCGTTTGGCCCCCTCAATCCCAAGGGCGTGCCGGAAGGCGGCGCGGTCGAGGTCTTGATCCGGCCCGAGGGTCTGACCCTGCGATCGGTCGCCGACGGCGAGGACCCGCCCTTCTGGGCCCGCGTCGTCGACAGTCGCCTGTTGGGGCGGTCCAGCCTGGTCCATCTGCGATCGGAATGGGGAGACGGCAGCCCGGTGCACCTGCACGCGCGGGTGCCTGGCCTTTATCTTCCGCCGCCGGGGGAGATCCTGGAGGTTGTCCTGGACCGCGAGCAGGCCTTCGTCTATCCCCTTTCCGACGAGGAAGAGGTATAAGGCGAAAAATCATAACCTGGGCGGTGTTGCGGCGTTCGGGTCATTCTGCAATCATCGGGTCCGCGTAAGACGCCCCCTGATATTTCGGAGATGGAAACGGTATGGGTTTCACGAGCATCTGGCACTGGGTCATCGTCCTTCTGGTGGTCCTGGTTCTCTTCGGCGCCGGCAAGATTCCGCGCCTGATGGGAGATGTCGCGAAGGGCGTCAACGCCTTCAAGAAGGGCCTCAAGGAAGACGACGAACCGTCCAGCGGGTCCTCCGACGCCCCCAAGTCCATCGACAACCAGGGTGGCGCCTCGGCCTCCGTCAAGACCGAGGACAAGGACAAGGCGTCCGACAAGGGCTGAGGCACGGTCGTCTCCGTCCCTCGGACGGGGTGCGCCTTCTCCAGGACAGGTAACCTTCCATGTTCGACCTCGGCTGGTCCGAGCTTATGCTTGTGGGCACCATCGCCGTGCTGATCCTCGGGCCGAAAGAGCTGCCGAGGGCCATGCGCACGATGGCCAAGTGGGTTCGCAAGGCGCGGCTTCTGGCCAGCGACTTCCAGCGTCATATCGACGACGTGGTGCGGGAGTCCGAACTCGACGACCTGCGCAAGGAAGCGAACAAGTTGGCCCGCCAGGATATCGGGCGGAAGATCGACGAAACCGTCGACCCGGACGGGTCCGTGGCGCGGAGCCTGCATTTCGACGACCGTGTCGATCCGACGGGCCCGACGGCGTCCGCGTCGACGCCGTCCGGCGCGACGGTCAAGGCTCCCGCCGCCTCCGGTGACGCCGCGTCGCCGCCGTCGGGTCCCGCGGTCGACCAGACGCCCAGCCCGTCCTCCGACCAAGCGCCCGACAAGCGGGAGGGCGGCGCATGAGCACGCTTGCCGACGATCCCGAAGACAACAAGATGCCGCTGATCGAGCACCTGCTCGAACTGCGCAAGCGCCTGATGTGGGCCGTCCTGTCGCTGATCGTCGCCTTCTTCGGCTGCTATTTCATCTCCGAGCAGATCTACGGCTTCCTGGTGCGGCCGTTGGCCGAGATCATGCAGGAGAAGGGCGGGTCGGAGCGCATGATCTACACCGCCCTGACGGAGGCCTTCTTCACCTACATCAAGGTGGCCTTCTTCGGCGGCGCGGTCCTGGCCTTCCCCATTTTCGCCGGGCAACTGTGGGCCTTCATCGCCCCGGGTCTCTACAAGCATGAACGACGGGCGTTCCTGCCCTTCCTGTTCGTTTCGCCGGTCCTGTTCGGCCTTGGCGCGGCGCTGGTGTACTACTTCGTCATTCCGATGGCGTGGCGCTTCCTGCTCGGCTTCCAGACCACCGGGGCGGAAACGGTCCTGCCCATCGAACTGGAAGCCAAGGTCGGGGAGTACCTGGATCTGGTGATGAAGCTGATCTTCGCCTTCGGTATCAGCTTCCAGCTTCCGGTCGCCCTGACCCTTTTGGCGCGCGCCGGGCTGGTGACGTCCCAGGGCTTGAAGGACAAGCGGAAATACGCCGTCGTCGGCGTGTTCGTCTTCGCCGCCGTGCTGACGCCGCCCGACGTCATCAGTCAGATCGGCCTCGCCGTGCCGCTGCTGATCCTTTACGAGGCGTCGATCATTTCCGCCCGCTTCGCCGAGCGCAGGCGTGCCCGCAAGGACGCGGAAGCCGACGCCGAGGGGGAGGACGATGAGGCCGAGGCGCCATCCTCGGCGACCCCGACCGCCAAGGCCGCGTCTCCCGCCACGCCCACGCCGCCCGCCGATGACGGCTTGGATGACGGGCATGGGGTTGAGGAAACCGACTTCAACAAGTAAAACCAAGCGGCGGTCCCGAAAGCGGGGCCGCCGTTTCCTTTCCGGCGGCCTGTCCGCCCCTCCCTGCAGCCGATCTGGTGATGCCCCATGCTTGACCTGAAGTGGATCCGGGAAAACCCGGCGGCGTTCGACGCCGGCCTTGCCCGGCGCGGCGCCGAGCCTCTTTCCGCCGTCCTGATCGAGAAGGATGAGCGCCACCGCGCCGTGACGACGGAGCTTCAATCCCTTCAGGCCCGTCGCAACGACGCCTCCAAGCAGATCGGCGGCGCCAAGAAGGACAAGGACGAGGCACGGGCCCAGGCGTTGATGGACGAAGTGGCCGCCATCAAGGACCGCATGACCGCCCTTGAGGAAGACCAGCGACAGATCGGCGCCGACCTGGACGCCCTGCTGCTGGGGCTGCCCAACATTCCCGCCGACGACGTGCCCGCCGGGGCGGACGAGGACGACAACGTCGAGATCCGCACCTGGGGAACGCCCCGTTCCTTTGAGTTCGATCCGCTGGAGCATGACGCCATCGGGCCGCGCCTGGGCATGGATTTCGAGGCCGCGGCCGCCCTGTCGGGGGCCCGCTTCGTCGTACTGCGCGGCGCCCTGGCGCGCCTGGAGCGGGCCTTGGCCCAGTTCATGCTGGACCTGCATACCGACGGCCACGGCTATACCGAGGTGAACGCCCCGGTCATGGTTCGCGACGAGCCGCTTTACGGGACGGGGCAGTTGCCCAAATTTTCCGAGGACCTGTTCCGCACCGAGGACGGGCGGTGGCTCATCCCGACGGCCGAAGTGACGCTGACCAACACGGTCGCCGGTCGTATCCTGGAAGAAAGCGCGCTGCCCCTGCGCATGACCGCCTTCAGCCTGTGCTTCCGCTCGGAAGCCGGGGCGGCGGGCAAGGATACGCGCGGCATGATCCGCCAGCATCAGTTCGAAAAGGTGGAAATGGTGTCGGTGACGACGCCCGAGCAGTCCGACGCCGAGCATGAGCGCATGACCGGCTGCGCCGAGGCCGTTTTGCGAAAGCTGGGGCTTCCCTTTCGCGTCATCACGCTGTGCACCGGCGACATGGGCTTCTCCGCCCGCAAGACCTACGATCTGGAGGTCTGGTTGCCGGGGCAGGGGCGGTATCGCGAGATTTCCTCCTGCTCCAACACGGGGGATTTCCAAGCCCGCCGCATGAAGGCCCGCTACCGTCCCGAAGGGGAGAAGAAGACCGCCTTCGTCCATACCCTGAACGGCTCCGGCGTGGCGGTGGGGCGGTGCCTGGTCGCCGTCCTGGAAAACTACCAGAACGCCGACGGATCGGTGACGGTGCCGGAGGTCCTGCGCCCTTACATGGGCGGCCTGGAGGTTCTAAAGCCCCATGCCTGACGCTATGACGGACCTCTCGAAGGCGCGCATTCTCGTCTCCAACGACGACGGGATTCACGGGCCGGGGCTGGAAGTCCTGGAGCGGGTCGCGCGCATCCTGTCGGACGACGTCTGGACCGTTGTTCCGGAGACGGAACAGAGCGGCGCCGGTCACAGCCTGACGCTTCATCATCCCCTGCGCATCCGGCAGGCCGCCGAACGGCGCTTCGCCGTCGACGGCACGCCGACCGATTCGGTCCTCCTGGCGGTCAACCACATCCTCAAGGATCGGAAGCCCGATCTGGTGCTGTCGGGAATCAACCGCGGCGCCAATCTGGGCGAGGACGTGACCTACTCCGGGACGGTGGCGGCCGCCATCGAGGGCACGTTGATGGGTATTCCGTCCATCGCCCTCAGCCAGGTCTTCGCCGCGCCCGAGCCGGTGAAATGGCGCACCGCCGAAGCCTTCGCGGGCAAGGTCATCATTAAGCTCATGTCTCAGAAATGGGCATCTAACGTCCTGATGAACGTGAATTTTCCAGATGTCGATCCGGACCGCGTGATCGGCATCGAGATGACCCGCCAGGGCAAGCGCAAGATCGGCGACGATCTGGTCGAGCGCCAGGACCCCAGAGGGCGGTCCTATCTGTGGATCGGCCCGCAGAGGCGGGGCGAGGAAGCCAAGCCGGGGAGCGACCTGGAAGCGACCGCGCGCGGCGCCATTTCGGTGACGCCCCTTTGTGTCGACATGACGGACACGGCGACCCTCCAGACCTTCAAGGAGACGGTCTTCCCGTGAGCGATCTCCGTTGGGCCAGGCTGATCATGGAACTGCGGCAGGCCGGGGTGACCGACACCCGCGTCCTGAAGGCCCTGGAACGGGTGCCCCGCGAATCCTTCGTCGATCCGGCGTCCCTCGGCGAGGCGTTCGCCAACCGCGCCCTGCCCATCGCCTGCGGCCAGACCATCAGCCAGCCCCTGGTCGTCGCCATGATGACCCAGGCCCTGGAGGTCGGCGACCGGGACAAGGTCTTGGAAATCGGCACCGGGTCCGGCTATCAGGCGGCGGTCCTGTCGGGCCTGTGCCGTCGCGTCTATTCCATCGAGCGTCACCGCGACCTGCATCGGTCGGCGACGGATCGCCTGGAACACCTTCGGTATCGCAACGTGACCACGCTTCTCGGCGATGGGTGGCGGGGATGGCCGGAGCAGGCGCCCTTCGACCGCGTCATCGTCACCGCCGCCGCCGACGACCTGCCCACCAGCCTGACCGACCAGCTGAAGGTCGGCGGCATCATGGTCATCCCCATCGGACCGCGGTACGAGGAGCAGGACTTGGTGCGGATCCGCAAGACGGACGGCGGCCTGGAAACAGAGCGCCTCTTTCCCGTCCGTTTCGTGCCGATGGTCCATGGCTTGGCGTCCGGCGCCAGGGCCTGAGCCGGTTTCCTGGCCACGCTCCGTTCTTTTCGTTGCTGGAACGGTCTCTTGCGCCGTATAAAGGGCGCATGACTGGGGGCCTTGAATACCGCATGGGCCGGGTCTTGTGGCTTGGCCTCGCCCTGTTGCTGGGTGCCTGCGGAAGCAATGTCGACGCGCCGTGGCTGCGCGGCGGAGCGTCGTCGGCGCAAACCGACCGCTATCAGGGGCCGCCGCCACCGTCCGTGGTGGTTCAGCGCGGCGATACGGTCTACGCTATCTCACGCCGCTATGGCGTTCCCATGAAGAGCATCATCCAGGCCAACGCCCTCGCGCCGCCTTATACGCTGTTCGTTGGCCAGCGCCTGACCTTACCCCGACCGCGGGTTCATGTGGTCCGGAAGGGCGATACGCTGTCGGCCATCGCCCGTTCTTACGGAAGCGATATGAAGCGGATCGCGGCCCTGAACGGCCTGTCGCCGCCCTACCTGATTCGCGTCGGGGAGGAGCTGGCGTTGCCGGGCGAGGCCGGAAGCCAGGTCGCGGGGGCGCCCCAACGGGCGCCGACCCGGACGACGACGGAGCAGGTGGCGCCGCGCACGGCCACCAGAACGGCCCAGACGCCGGACCCGCCGGCCCGGTCGGGACAAGGATTCGCCTGGCCGGTTCAGGGCCGCGTCATCGCCGGGTTCGGCCCGACGGCGGAGGGGGAGCGCAACGACGGGATCAACATCGCCGTCGACCGCGGGACTCCCGTGAAGGCGGCCGATCATGGCGTGATCGTCTATGCGGGAAATGAACTCAAGGGGTTCGGGAACCTTCTTCTTGTAAAACATGAAGATGGTTGGGTGACGGCCTATGCCCATAACGACAGCTTGCTGGCCAAGCGCGGCCAGAACGTGCGCCGGGGCGAGGTGATCGCCAAGGCCGGTCAAACCGGCAACGTCACCTCGCCGCAGGTGCATTTCGAGGTCAGGCGCGGCTCGAAGGCGGTCAACCCCCTGGACCACCTGGGGCGCGCGGTGGCGGCGCGCTGAGGAGGCCCTGACCGGGCCGCCGACCAGCGTCCGCCGCTTCGGGAACCGTCACAGGCGGATGCCCTGGCGTCCCGCCAGATCCTGAAAGAACTGCCACGCCACGCGGCCCGAGCGGGAGCCGCGCGTGACGGCCCATTCATTGGCCTCCCGCTTCAGATCCTCGTCGCCGATGTCCAGGCCGTAGTGGTCGCAATAGCCACGCACGATGCCGAAGAAGGTCGGCTGGTCGACGTTGTGGAAGCCGAGCCACAGACCGAAGCGATCCGACAGCGAAACTTTTTCCTCCACCGCCTCGCTGGCGTGAATGGCCGTCGACCGCTCGTTCTCGATCATGTCGCGGGATAGTAGGTGGCGGCGGTTGGAGGTGGCGTAGAAGATCACGTTGCGGGGGCGGCCCTCGACGCCGCCTTCCAGGACGGCCTTCAGGGACTTGTAGCTTTCGTCCTGGCCGTCGAAGGACAGATCGTCGCAGAACAGGACCGTCGGGCGCCCGGCGGCGCGCAGCGCCTGAAGAAGGCGTGGCAGGGAGGGAATGTCCTCGCGGTGGATCTCCACCAACGCCAGGGAGCCGGGCGCGTCGGCGTTCAGGGCGGCGTGAACCGCCTTGACTAGCGAACTCTTGCCGGTGCCCCGGGCGCCCCACAGCAACGCGTTGTTGGCCGGCAGGCCGTCCATGAATCGGCGGGTGTTGTCGAGAAGCTGCCGCGTCTGCCGCTCGACGCCCTTGAGCAGGGACAGGTCGACGCGGTTGACCTCCGGCACCGGTTCCAGCCAGTCATGCTCGGCATGCCAGACGAAAGCGTCGGCCCCGGTCAGATCGGCGGCGCCCGGCGCCGCCGGAGCAAGGCGCTCGAGAGCCTCGGCGATGCGGGTCAGGACGGGAAGGAGCGAGGTGGTCTGGCTGTCCACGGCGGCCTCTTGTCATGGTTTCGTGCCTAAGGTCGGGGACCGTAGCACGTTGGTTTGCGTTTGCAACTGGCCCCCGTCCCGCTATAGTCCGGGCCAAATTCACCGCCGCTTGCGATAAAGGAGTTTCCCTGATGTTCATCTCCCCCGCCTACGCCCAGGGCGCCGCGCCCGTCGGAGGTGACGCCATGTCCTCCATCCTGATGCTGGTACTCATTTTCGGCGTCTTCTATTTCCTGCTCATCCGCCCGCAGCGGAAGCGCATGAAGGAACACGAAGAGAAGCTGAAAGGCATCCGGCGCGGTGACCGCGTCGTCACCAATGGCGGCATCATCGGCACCGTCGTGCGCGCCCAGGATACCGAACTGAACGTCGAGATCGCCGACGGCGTCCGCGTCCGCGTCATGCGCTCCATGATCGGCGACGTGCTGGCCAAGACCGAGCCGGTCAAGGGTGGCGAGGGCGACGAGGCCGCCGATACCGAGTCCGAGACGGATGCCGACGCCGAGGCGACCCCGGCCACCGACGGCAAGGCCCAGGGCCTGAAGGGCCTGCTGTCCGGCAAGGGCAAGAAGTAAACGCTTTTCCGCTGTATCTCGCCGCCCCGCCGACCGTTCGGCGGGGCTTCCCGCTGGCAACGGTGACGGACTCCCATGCTCTATTTCGCGAAGTGGAAGGTCGGGCTCATCCTGCTCGTCGTTCTGGGCGGCATTTTCTATGCGCTGCCCAACATCCTGGCCCCGATCATGGGCGAGGACGATCTGCCGGATTGGTGGCGTCCCGTGACCCTGGGGCTGGATTTGCAGGGCGGATCGCACCTGTTGCTGGAGGTCGGCGTCGACGATGTCGTCCAGGAGCAGATGACGGGTCTGGTCGAAGCGGCGCGCTCGGAACTGCGCGACGCGCGTATCCGCTATCGCGACCTCGGCGTCGAGGGCACCAGCGTCGTCGTGCGCGTTCCGGGAGCCGAGGAGCGCCCGGAGGCGGAGGACCTGCTGGCCAAGATCGACCCGCAGGTTTCCCTGACGCTGGGCGAAGACGGCCTGTTCCGCATGACCTACAGCGAGCAGACCCTGGCCGAGCGCAAGACGGCGGCGGTCCAGCAGTCCATCGAGATCGTGCGCCGCCGCGTCGACGAACTGGGCACCCGGGAGCCGACCATCCAGCGCCAGGGTGAGCGCCGCATCATCGTCGAACTGCCGGGCATCGACGACCCGGACCGTGTCAAGCGCCTGATCGGCAAGACCGCCAAGTTGACCTTCCACCTGGTCGATACATCGGTGAGCCTGGAAGACGCGCTGCGCGGACGGGTGCCGCCCGGGTCGCGCCTTCTGCCGTCGGCCGACGATACGCAGCGCGGACCGTCTCAGTACGTGGTGCGGCGCAAGGTCGACGTCTCCGGGGATCGCCTGACCGACGCCCAGCCGACCTTCCAGAACGGCGCGCCGGTGGTGTCGTTCCGTTTCGATACGGTCGGCGGACGGCAGTTCGGCGAGGCGACGCAGAAGAACGTCGGCAAGCAGCTGGCCATCGTCCTGGACGACGCGGTCATTTCGGCGCCGGTGATCCGCGAGCCGATCCTCGGCGGCAACGGCATCATCTCCGGTAGCTTCACGACGGAGGGCGCCCAGGATCTGGCCCTGTTGCTGCGGGCCGGTGCCTTGCCCGCCCCGCTGACCATCCTGGAAGAACGCACCATTGGTCCGGGGCTGGGCGCCGATTCCATCGCCGCCGGCGCCGCCGCCTCGGTTCTGGGCGTCGTGCTCGTGGTCGCCTTCATGGCCGTTTCCTACGGCCTGTTCGGCGTCCTGGCCGACATCGCCCTGCTGGTCAACCTGTTCCTGCTGATGGGTGTCCTCAGCCTGATCGGCGCCACCCTGACGCTTCCGGGCATCGCCGGTATCGTGCTGACCATCGGCATGGCGGTCGACGCCAACGTGCTGATCTTCGAACGTATCCGTGAGGAGGCGAGAACCGGACGCACCGCGATGAACGCCGCCGAGGCGGGCTTCAAGCAGGCGTTCCGGACCATCTTCGACTCAAACATCACGACCCTCGCGGCGGCGGCCCTGCTGTTCTACTTCGGCACCGGGCCGGTGAGGGGATTCGCCGTGACGCTGTCCGTCGGCATCGTGACCTCGATGTTCACCGCCATCATGCTCACGCGGCTCATGGTCGCCTCTTGGATGCGGCGCAAGCGCCCGCAAAACCTGCCCATCTAGGGCGGGGGACAAGCGACCCGAAGAGCCCACGACCGAGCCAAGCGAGACCGAGACATGATCAGCCTTCTCAAGTACCTGCCGCAGGAGTTCAAGGTCGACTTCGTCGGCAAGCGCGTCCTGGCCTTTCTCTTTTCCGGCTTCCTGGTGGTGGCGTCGCTGGGGTCCCTGGCGGTTCAGGGCCTGAACTTCGGCATCGACTTCGCCGGCGGCATCCTGATAGAGATCCAGACGCCGGACCAAGCCGATGTCGGCGCCGTCCGCGAGACCGTTGGCGGCCTGGGCCTGGGCGACGTGTCGGTGACGACCTTCGGCGACAGCGGTCGCGACGTGGTCATCCGCGTCGGCGAGCAGCCGGGCGGCGACGAGGCCCAGACGGCGGCCCTGAACGCCGTGAAGGACGCCCTGGGCGACGGCGTGGACTACCGCCGCACGGAAGTGGTCGGCCCCAAGGTCGGGGCGGAGCTGATCCGTGACGGCGCCTTGGCCGTCGCCCTCTCCATCCTGGCGATCACGGTG
Source organism: uncultured Rhodobacterales bacterium (assembly GCA_964521375.1). Classification (GTDB taxonomy): domain Bacteria; phylum Pseudomonadota; class Alphaproteobacteria; order Rhodospirillales; family Rhodospirillaceae; genus CAZFRK01. Next base: position 1,072 of record CAZFRK010000071.1, on the reverse strand, counting down.
TATATCTGGCTGCGCTTCGAATGGCAGTTCGCGGTCGGCGCCATGGCCGCCCTGATCCACGACGTCATCACCACGGTCGGGATTTTCTCCATCTTCCAGCTGCCGTTCGACCTGACGATCGTCGCGGGCCTGCTGACCGTGGCCGGCTATTCCATCAACGACACCGTGGTCCAATACGACCGCGTGCGCGAAAACCTGCGCAAGTTCAAGAAGATGGAGTTGAGCGACCTGCTCAACAAGAGCCTCAACGACGTTCTGAGCCGAACCCTGCTGACCAGCGGCACGACGCTTCTCGCCGTCCTGGCCCTGCTGTTTTTCGGCGGCGAGGTCTTGCGCGGCTTCAGCTTCGCCCTCACGTGGGGCGTGGTGATCGGCACCTTCTCGTCCTTCTACGTGGCGCTGCCGCTGCTGCTTTATCTCAACGTCCGTCGCGACGACGACGAGGAAGCCGTGCCGGGAGCCGAACAGGTGCCCGACGAAACCGACGCCACGCGGCGGTAAGGTCCGGTCATCGCGGCCAAACCTGAAAGACTTGGGAGGACGGAGCGGTGGATCTGACGCCGAAGGCGCCGGAAGGGCGGCAGATTGTCACCGCCTACGGCGATGGACGCATCCGCGTCAGCGGGACGGCGTGGGAACAGCCCATTCTGGTCCTGCCCGACCGAACGCTGCCGTGGGACGTCGTGTCCATGGCCGACGTCACGCCCGATTCCCTGGCACCGCTTCTGACCCATGAGCCGGGGCTGGAGATCGTTCTGTTCGGCTGCGGTCGATCGCTGGTCCCCATCGCCCCCGCCGTGAAGACGGCCCTGCGGGAGGCCGGGATGGTCTCCGACCCCATGGACACCGGCGCCGCCTGCCGCACCTTCAACGTTCTGGTGACCGAAGATCGGCGGGTCGCGGCGGCCCTGTTCCCGGTCTAGGGTTGGGGCGGGCCGTTCCTTCCATCAAAAGCAAAAAAGCGGCGGAGCAAGGCGCTCCGCCGCTTTTCTCATGTGATTGTCCGGTCCGAAAGGACTCAGCCCTTCAGGGTCTGGTTCACGAAGTCCCAGTTCACCAGATTGTCCAGGAA
>CAZFRK010000070.1:10477-11233 GCA_964521375.1 uncultured Rhodobacterales bacterium | reverse complement strand
GTCGTCGCGTTCCAGAAGGGCGCGCGAGATGGTCGACTTGCCCGCCCCCGACGGCGAGGAGAGGACGAGCATCAGGCCACGGCGTTTGATGGCGGGCGGCGTCGGCATGGCGGGGGCTTCCCTCTATTCGATGTTCTGGACCTGCTCGCGGAACTGGTCGATCACGGCCTTGAGGTCGAGGCCGATGCGAGTCAGGTCGGCGTCCTGGCTCTTCGAGCAGAGCGTATTGGCCTCGCGGTTGAACTCCTGGCACAGGAAGTCCAGCCGTCGCCCGCAAGGACCGTCGGCGGCCATCAGCTCATGGGCCTGGGCGACATGGCTGGTCAGACGATCCAATTCCTCGCGCACGTCGATGCGGGCGGCGACCAGGGCGATTTCCTGGGCCAGCCGGTCCTCGGAAACGGTCGTGCCCTCCAGAAGACCGGACACCAGGGCACGCAGGCGCTCGGCCACCGCCTCGGGGCGGGTGGCGGCGGCGCGCGCGGCGGCGGCGGTCAGATCCTCGATGGTCTTCAGATGGGCCTTGAGCACGGCGTCCAGGCGGGCGCCCTCGGCGTCGCGCGCCGTCCCCAGGGCCGCCAGGGCCTCCTGGAACGAGGCGACGACCGCCGCGTCGCGGGCCTTGAGCGCGGCCTCGTCGAGCACCGGCTCGGCCACCTCCAGGACGCCGCGCACCTGCAACAGGCCGTCGAAGCTAGGCGGCGCGACGTGCGGCGGCAGGTCGCGGGCGCGCTCCATGAGGCGCGCCAGGAGATC
>CAZFRK010000070.1:0-10467 GCA_964521375.1 uncultured Rhodobacterales bacterium | reverse complement strand
GATCCTCGTTGAGGGTGACGCCCGGCCCCTCGGCGGTCTCCTGCCGCACCTGGAGGGTGGCCGAGACGTTGCCGCGACCGAACCGCTTGCCCACCGCCTCGCGGGCGGCGGCCTCGACGGCCTCGAAGCCCGGCGGCAGGCGCAGGCGGACGTCCAGGCTCTTGCCGTTGACGCTGCGCGCCTCCCAGGCCCAGGACAGGCCGAGGGCGGCGTCCTCCCCCTGCGCGCGGGCGAAGCCGGTCATGCTGGATACGGTCACTGGGCGTCCCCCGTTCGATGCGTCCTGCCCCCTTATAGCGGCAAGCGGCGCGCCATGCCACCATGCGCGGGACGGCTGGACCGCCCTGCGCGGGAGAGGCTAGGAAAGAGGAGATTCCGGGTTTAGAGTCAAAGGTATGGGACGACACAGCGCGAAACCTCGCCGGGCGAAGAAGGGCCATTTCCGGGTCCCCGCCGCGGGCACGGAAATGACCGAGGTCACCGTCACGGTGCCTAAGGAGCGGGTCGGCATGCTGCGCAAATACGCCAAGCGCATCAGCCGCATGCGCCCCGCCGACCGCGATCAGGTGCTGTGGCACCTGAAACGCCAGGCCCGGGTCCTGGAACAACGCTTCGGGGTCACCTCCCTGTCGCTGTTCGGATCGGTGGCGCGCGGCGAGATGAAGCGGGAAAGCGACGTCGACCTGCTGGTCGAGTTCGAACCGGGCCGTCCCGCCGGAATGCTGGAGTTCGTCGACCTCAAGGCGTGGCTGGAAAGCATCCTCAGCCGCCCCGTCGATCTGGTCACCCCGGCCAACATCAAGCCGCGCATCCGTGAGCGCATCCTGAAGGAGGCCGTCCGTGTCCTATAAAGACTGGCGCGTGCGCGTCGACGACATGCTGGAAAGCATCCGCAAGTGCCTGACCTACGTCGAGGGCATGGATTGCGCGGCCTTCGTCGCCGACGAGCGCACGGTGGACGCCGTCGCCCGCAACCTGGAAATCATCGGCGAGGCCGCCAACAAGATGCCGCAGCGGATTCGCGACGCCTTCCCCCTGGTGCCCTGGGAGCGCATCGGCGAGATGCGCCACGTCCTGATCCACGAATACCATTCGGTGAACCCGGAAATACTCTATCGCACCGTGACCGACGAAATGCCGCCGCTGCTCCCCATGCTGACCGCGGTCCTGGAGCAGGCCGAGGACGACCGGGACGCCGCCCAATGACGGCCCCCCATGCCCTGATCACCGGCGCCTCCTCCGGACTTGGCGCCGCCCTGGCCCAGGCCCTGGCCGCGCCGACCGTCCGCCTGTCCCTGAGCGGTCGCGACGCGGACCGATTGGACGAAACGGCGCGGACCTGCCGGGCCAAGGGGGCGACGGTCGCGATCCGGCGGGTGGACGTCACCGACGCCGCCGCCATGGCCGCCTGGATCGCCGAGGCCGAGACGGCGGCGCCCTTGACGTTGGTGGTCGCCAACGCGGGCATTTCGGCGGGCACCGGCGACGGCGCCGAAGGGCCGGAGCAGACCCGCCGTATCTTCGCGGTCAACGTGGACGGGGTCATGAACACGGTGCTTCCGGCCATCGCGCCGATGCGCGCCCGCCGAAGCGGGCAGATCGCCATCGTCTCGTCGGTGGCCGGATTTCGCGGCTTCCCTTCCGCCCCCGCCTATTGCGCCAGCAAGGCCGCCGTGCGCGCCTGGGGCGAAGGGCTGCGCGGCTGGCTGGCCGCCGACGGGGTCAGGGTCTCGGTCGTCCTGCCGGGCTTCGTCGATACGCCGATGACCCGCGTCAACCGCTTCCCCATGCCTTTCCTGATGACCGCCGACAAGGCCGCCGCCATCATCCTGCGCGGCCTGGCGCGCGACCGGGGCCGCATCGCCTTTCCCTGGCCGACCGCCTTCGCCGCCTGGTTGGCGGGCGCCCTGCCCGACGCCCTGGTCGGCCGCCTGACGCGCGGCCTGCCGGGGAAATAGGCCCGCCGCCTTGGGTCGGCGCGTCGCTTAGGCCAGTTTGGCGCGCAAGCCGTCGGGTACAGGGGCGCTCTTGTGGCTGGTCTGGTCGGCGTTGACCCAAACGACCTCTCCGGAGGCCAGGTCGTCGTCCCCGCCCTTGGCGAAGATGCCGACCTTCAGCGTCAGGGACGACCGCCCCAGGCGCCCGACGGCGACCCCGACCTCGATCTCCTGATCGAACGTCACCGAGGCGTGATAGTCGATGACATTGCGCACCGTATGAAAATCGGTGTCGGTGTCGCGCAGTTGCGCCTGGAAGTCCCACGGCAGCGCGCGGAAGAACTCCCAGATGGCGACATCGAACCACGTCAGGTAATGGGCCTGATAGGCGATGCCCTGGCGGTCCACTTCCGAATAGCGGACGCGGAAGGGATGAAAGAAGGAAAAATCGCCGCGCGGCATGGTCCTGTCCCTGAACAGTCACGGCACCCCCGAGTCGCCTCGGGGGTGCCCGTTGATGGCGTCTTCGCTCCGGCGGTGATCAGCCCTTGGGCTTCACGCCGCTGACCACGCGGGTCATGCCGGGGATCATGGAGCGTTCGTCGACCTCGGTGAAGCCCTTGGCCGACAGCATGTCCTTGATGGCGCCCGGCGTCAGCGAGGCGGCGCCCGGCGTGAACACCAGATGCTGCAAGGCCCAAAGGGCGGCCAGCGGCGGACCGGCGCGGTTGTCGTCGACCATGAAGTCGTGAATGATGACCCGTCCGCCCGGCTCCAGGGCGTCCCAGGCGTTGGCGACGACCGTTTCCAGGGCGTCGGCGGGAATGCCGCTGAACAGGTAGCTCATCAGCACCACGTCCTGACCGCCCGGCCAGGCCGTCTTAAGGGCATTGCCCGGCAGGTAGGAAATGCGGTCGCTCAGGCCCGCCTCGTCCACGTAGGGCCGGCCCACCTCGGCGACGTTCGGGAAGTCGAGGACGGTCGCCTTCAGCTCCGGCCACTTGCGGCACATCATGATGGAGAAGGCGCCGGTGCCGCCGCCGACGTCCAGCAGGCCGCGGGCCGCGGACAGGTCGTAGCTCTTGGCCACCACCTTGCCGGGGCCGAGCGACCCGCCGTGCTGGGAGCGGGAGAACAGCTCGGCGTGGTCCTTGTCGCCCATCCAGCTTTCGTAGTCCTCGAACTCCATCTCGTCGGTGCGCCCTTCCAGGGCCAGATTCAGGTTCCCCATGAAGGGGTACATCTGCTGGTCGATCTGGTGGGTCAGGTAGTCGCCGTAATAATGCTTCGAGGTCGTCACCAGATAGAGGTCGGCGTCCTCGCTGTTGCGGTAGGCGGTTCCGTCCTTATGCACCAGCCCCAGCCCGGCCAGCCCGGTGAGCAGGGTTTCCACGCCGTGCTCCGTGGCCGACGTTTCCGCGGCGACCTGGGCGGCGGTCCGCGGGCCGTCGGCCAGGACGTCGAACAGCTTCATGTGCAGCGCGGAAAAAAGTGCCTTCGACGCCATAAAGCCGAATGCGATGCCGGAAATCTTCTCGACGTCGCCAAGGGGTTTCATCTCTGTCATGTCAGGTCCTTCTCCCCGGTCGGCCCCATCCACCTCAGGTAACGGAACGGCTGCGCCAAGCAGCTCTCAAGACGCTCCTTCGCGTGTCACTCGGGACACGGCGGGCAGTGGGCCAACGTGTTTCAGATCGTCCTGACAATTAGACGGGACAGGTATCGAATTTAGAAGGTTGCTTTTGCACTGTGTTCAGGACATCCTAAAACACTTTCCGCGCAATTCGCCTATCGTCCCGCCGCCGCCTCTTTCGCGGCGCGGCGAAACGCGTCCAGGAGGGCAAGACCGTCCCCCCCCAGACGATCCCGGACGAAGTCTTCCATGACCGGGCGGGTCTTGGCGCGAAAGGCGGCCAGCCCCGTTTCGGACAGCCGCGTGATCCGCAGGTCGTGGTCCAGGCCGTCCAGTCGGTCGCCCCCTTCGGCGGCCAGGGCGCGGCTGGCGGCCACCCCGGCGCGGGCCGCCTCGGCCACGTCGCGGCGGTCTCCGGCGGGAAGAGCGTTCAGGAATCCGGCGTTGGCGACCCAGACGTACGGCGTATAGAAGTGGTTGGTGACGGTCAGGAAGGTCTGCACCCGCTCCAGACGCCCGGCGCGAATGATCGACACGGGGTTCATCTGGCCGTCCACCACTTCGTTCAGCAGCGCCCCGTAGAGATCCCGCCAGGCCATGGGAACCGGCTCCCCGCCCAGACCGGCGATGAACCGCTGATGGCTTTCGACCGCCATGGTCCGGACGCGCAGCCCCTCGAGGTCCGCCGGTCGATGGATGGGGCGACGGTTGTTGGTCAGAACGAACAGTCCGCCGGTATCCCCGAACCCCAGCACCTTCAGCCCGGTCGCGCGCTCGATATCGGTCGCCAGATCGCGACCGAAGGAACCGTCGAAGACGCGGTAGGCGTCGTCCAGGCGCCGAAAGGCGAAGGGATCGTCCAAAACGGCGATACGGGGATAGATCCGGCTGATGCCGCCGACCGAGACGATGGCCGACTGGATGACGCCCCGGCTCACCAGACCCAGCACATCCTCGTCGCGACCCAACTGACCCTCTGGGAAGGTCTCCACCTTCAGGCGTCCGCCGCTCCGCTCCGCGATATCCCGGGCGAAGGCCAAGGCCATGGCCCCGGTTGGCGTGGCCGCCGTATTGGCGTTGAGGTGGGCGAGGTAGATGGGCGTCGGCGCCATTTCGGCGGCATCGGGACCCGTCGTCGCGGCGGTCGCGCCTCCGACGCCCCGGCCCGCCGACAGAAGCAGCGAAAGCAGAAGAATGAGAGGAAAAAGGAGGCGCCCCAGCCGTCCGCGCGCCGTGCCTGTCATGCCGCCTCTCTCCTTACTTGCCCGGCATGTGCCGGGCGCCGTCACCGACCTGGCCGGACGGCTCGCGCGCGTAAGCCATGCAGCGGTCGCGCAACAACGGCGCCGCGGCGTCGTCGGGATAGGCCCGATGGTAGAGCGCCAGGGCGCGGGCCGCCTCGGCCCAGCCGTGGGCTTCGACCAGGGCGTAGCAGTCATCCCAGCGGGCGACGCGCTCCAGGTCGGCGTCCGAGACGGGAAAGGCGGACCCGGCGCCGCGCGTGCCGATCAGTTCGCGCACCGCCAGAGGGCGAGACGTCCCGGCGACGACGACCGAATCCAGGGTGCGGAAAACGAAGACATCCTCATCCGCCGCCGCCGCTAAATCCCCGGACACAAGAATGTCGGTTCCGAACAGCTTGTTCAGGGCTTCCAGCCTGGAGGCCAGGTTGACCATGCCGCCGAAGGCCGAATACTGCACCCGGTCCGGCGCCCCGACGCTGCCGACCACGGCGTCGCCGGTGTGCAGGCCGAACCGCGTCCGGAAGGCCGGGCGTCCGGCCTCGCGCTCCCGCGCGGCCAGGAGGCGCCCCTCGGCGCGACAGGACAAGGCCGCCAGACAGGCGCACGCCGCGTGGTCGGGGGCCGCGCGCGGGGCGTTCCACAGGGCCATGATGGCGTCGCCGATATATTTGTCGACCACGCCGCCGTGGCGATGAATGCCGTCGGACATGACGGCGAAATAGGCGCTCAGTGACCGCACCAGAAGCTCCGGGGCCAAATCCTCGGCGGTGCGGGTGAAGCCCCGAATGTCGGTGAACATCACGGTCAGGGGCTGGCGGCGCACCTGCTCGGCGCCCTCGTCCTCGGACGAGACGATGGCCCGCACCAGCTCCCGCGGCACGTAGGAACTGAACCGCCGCAGGCTGTGCTTCATGGTCCGCACGCCCTCGACCAGTTGCGCGACCTCGATGAACATGGAGCGCAGGGTGAAATCACCGCTGAGGTCGAAGGCCCGGATGCGCTGGGTCTCGGCGGCGACGTCCTGGAGCGGACGGCTCAGGACCTTGGACAGCATGCTGACGGCGACCAGGGCGACCAGCATGGCCAGGCCGCCGAAAAGCAGGCTGCGCAGGGCGGCGTCCTCCAGCGGCTTCAACAGCTCCGACCGCTCCACCAGGACGCCCACGGACCAGATCTGGCCGAAACCGTTGTCGAAGGATTGGAAGGCCACCCGGTAGGCCGTGTCCTCCGGCCCGAGCGGCGCCTCGAAGCCGTCGCTCCCCAGCCTATCGCGCAGGGTGACGGCCTTGGCGATCAGAGGATCTCCGGCCTGCGACGCCCGCGTCAGGGCGATGGCGCGGGCCACCCCGCGGGCGCCGAAGTCGGTTCCGGGATGGGCCAGCAGATGGCCGTCCTGATCGACCAGGAAGATGCGTCCATTCTCGCCGATGACCTCTGACCTCAGCAGGGTGGAGACGGTCGCCAGGGTGATGTCGGCGCCCACCACCCCCAGGAACAGGCCGTCCTGCGACCGTACCGCCTTGGAGACCGTGACCCCGACCAGCCCGGAACTGGAGAAGACGTAAGGGTCCGAGAACACCGTCCCGGCCCGCTCCTCCACCGCCACGTACCAAGGCCGGTGGCGCGGATCGAAGGTCGGCGGACCGCGGTCGACCTGAAGCACCTCGCCCCAGTCGCCGTAGAGGATGAAGCTGTCCGCCCGCGCGCCCGAGCTGTCGTCCAGAAGCCGCACCCCGGAGCGGACGCCGTCGGGGAACGGACGCCCGCTGGGCCCCCAGGAGGTCAGCTCCGGCGGCACCTGGATGACCTGATAGAAGTCGCCGGTCGCCTCGTAGCCGATGTAGAGGCCGTAGACCTGCGGCAGGCTCGTCACCTGCTGATGGAAATACCGCAACCCCTGGACCTGACGCAGTCGTCCCAGGTCGTTGCCGACGATTTCGGCGCTACCCTCCACCAGTTGCCGCACCGGCAGGACCATGGATCGCACGTCGCGGACGATGGACTCCGTGGTCCGCCGCATCAGGTCGTCGGTCGTCGACAGGATGAGGCTGGAAATGCTGAGGTAGAACAGGACCACGATGCCCAGGGTCAAGGGCACCATCACGGCGAGGTAGGCCGTGGTGATGCCGACCCGCAACCGCACCCGTCCGGACCACCGCCCCGCCCTGTCCCTCATCGGCGCTCACGCTCCCAGCAGGCACCCCCCCGTCCCCTCCAGAACGGTACGGCAAGGCACGGCCCGCGTCCACAAACACGGCACGCCGGAGTAGCAAGAGCACGCGGTTCTACTATAGATAATCCATCATTTTCTGCCAGGTCCCGACCATCGCCAGCAGCGGGAACCGCAGCAGGGCGCCGCCGGGAAAGCGGCGATGGGGGATGCGGGCGAAGACGTCGAAGCGTTCCGCCTGCCCGGCCACGGCCTCGGCGACCAACCTGCCCGCCAAGGTCGCGTGGGCCAGCCCGTGACCCGAATATCCATGCGCATACAACACGTTGGGCGCCAATCGCCCAACGTCCGGCAGGCGGTTGACGGTAATGCCGATGGCGCCGCCCCAGGTGTAATCCAGGGCCACGTCCGCGAGTCGCGGAAAGATGCGCGTGATGGTCCGCCGCATCTGGCGGCGGGCGCCGTCGGCCGCCTCGCGCCCATAGCCGACGCGCCCGCCGAACAACATCCGATGGTCGGGCGTCAGGCGGAAATAATTGATGGCGAAGTAGAGATCCGCCGCCGCCTGATTGCCGGGTATCAGCTCCCGCGCCGCCGAGTCGCCCAACGGCGCGGTGGTGGCGACATAGGTGTTGATGGGCATCAGGCGCCCGGACAGTCGCCGGTCCCCACCGCCCAGGCGCGCCAGATAGGCGTTCCCGGCCAGCAGGACGAAGCGGGCCGTCACCCGCCCGCCGGGGGTTTCGACCACCGCCGGGTCGCCGTCCCGCAGACGGGTCAGGGGCGTGTCCTCATGGAAGACGGCGCCCGCCGCCCCCGCCGCCCGCGCCAGCCCCAGGGTATAGTTCAGCGGATGAAGGTGCCCGGCGCGCGGATCATGCAGCCCCATGACGTAATGGTCGCTGCGCACGGCTCGGCGCACGGTGTCGCGATCCCAAATCTCCAGGCCGCGCCGCCCCAGGCGGCTCCATTCCTCGAAGGTGTCCTCGATGTCCCGGCGATGGGCCGCGCGGTCGGCGGCCAGGGTCACATGGCCGTCCGCCAAGTCGCAGGCGATGGCGTGCTCGGCGATCAGGGCGCGGGTCAGGCCCAGCGCCTCTTCCCCCAGGTCCCACAGGGCCCGGGCGTCGGCGGCGCCGACCATGCGCGTCAGGGCCGCCTGCCCCCGGTTGAAACCGGCGATGAGTTGGCCGCCCGACCGCCCCGAGGCGCCGAACCCCACCTGACGGGCCTCGATCACCCGGACGCGGTAGCCGCGCCGGGCCAGATGCAGGGCCGCCGAGCATCCCGTGATCCCGGCGCCGACCACGCAGACGTCGGCCTCCACCGCCTCCGCCAGGGCGGGACGATCGGGTCTGGGGGAAGCTGTCGCGGCGTACCAGGAAGGCTGCATGAGGCAAGGCGGTACGCCCGTCCGCGCGACGTGTCAACCGCGCCGAAGTTCCTCTTGCGCGGGGGCTCCGTTTGGCTACACAGTGCGCTGCTGACGCGGCGCGTTTCGCGGTGCGGCAAGTCGCCCGTCCGGGCCTGGGAGAGAGGTCCGGTCGGGTGCGTCTTCAACCCTCGGATGGATGGGAGGGTTTCCCCGACATGATCACGTCTCGCTCGTTCACCGCCGCCGCCGCGTTGATGGCCGGCCTGCTGCTGTCCGGCGCCGCCGACGCCGAAGACAAGCAGCTCAACATCTACAACTGGTCGGACTACATCGCCGAGGACACCATCGCCAAGTTCGAGGCGGAAACCGGCATCAAGGTCACCTACGACGTCTACGACAGCAACGAAATGGCCGAGGCCAAGCTGCTGGCGGGCAATTCGGGCTATGACATCGTGGTTCCGTCGGGTCCCTTCATCGAGCGCCAGATCAAGGCGGGCATCTACCAGCCGCTTCAGAAAGACAAGATTTCCAACTACGGCAACCTGGACCCCACCATCATGGACCGCGCCGCCGTCCATGATCCGGACAACGCGCACGCCGTCGTCTACATGTGGGGCACCAACGGCCTGGGCATCAATCCCGAGAAGGTGAAGGCCGTCGCCGGGGAAGACGCGCCGCTCGACTCCTGGGCGCTGATCTTCGATCCCAAGTGGGCCGAAAAGGTCTCCCAGTGCGGCCTCTACTTCATGGACAGCCCGGCCGAAGTCCTGCCGACCGCGCTCGCCTACCTGGGCCTGGACCCCAACTCCACCAACCCCGACGACTACGCCAAGGCCGAAGAGCTTCTGATGCCGGTCCGCCAGTACGTCACCAAGTTCCATAGCTCCGAATACATCTCGGCGCTGGCCAACGGCGACATCTGCGTCGCCATGGGCTATTCGGGCGACGTGCTGCAGGCCCGCTCCCGCGCCGACGAAGCCGGAAACGGCGTCAAGGTTCAGTACGCGGTGCCCAAGGAAGGCGCCGAAATCTGGTTCGACATGATGGCCGTCCTGGCCGACGCCCCACACCCGGAGGCGGCGCACAGGTTCATCGACTTCATCCTGAAGCCCGAGATCACCGCCGACATCACCAACTACGTCTGGTACGCCAACGCCAACAAGGCGGCGACCCCCTTGGTGGTCGAGGACGTGCGGAACGATCCCGGCGTCTATCCGGCCCAGGCGACCATGGAAAAGCTCTATGTGAAGCAGACCCTGCCGCAGAAGACGGAGCGGCTGCGCACGCGCCTGTGGAACAAGATCAAGACCGGCCACTGACGCCGCCAGAGCACGGACCCCAACACCGATGTCCCAGCTTTCCCGCTCGCTGCAGGACAAGGTGTCGAAGACGGAGAAGGGGGGCGAGGCCGAGGCCCGCCCCCTGATCCGCATCGACGGCATCACCAAGTCCTTCGGCGCCTTCGTCGCCGTCGACGACGTCAGCCTGACCATCTACGAGGGCGAGCTGTTCTCGCTCCTCGGCGGATCGGGCTGCGGCAAGACCACCCTGCTGCGCATGATGGCCGGCTTCGAGCTGCCGACCAAGGGGCGCATCCTCATCGACGGCCAGGACATGACGGGCGTCCCGCCCTACGAACGTCCGGTCAACATGATGTTCCAGTCCTACGCCCTGTTCCCGCACATGAGCGTCGAACAGAACGTCGCCTTCGGCCTGAAGCAGGACCGCATGACCCGCCCGCGGATCAAGGAGCGGGTGCGGGAAATGCTGGAGATGGTCGAACTGGACACCCTGGCCAAGCGCAAGCCGCACGAGCTTTCCGGCGGCCAGCGCCAGCGCGTGGCGCTGGCCCGCGCGCTGGCCAAACGACCGAAGGTCCTGCTGCTCGACGAACCGCTGGGCGCGCTGGACAAGAAACTGCGCGAACGCACCCAGTTGGAACTGGTCAACATCCAGGAAACGCTGGGCGTCACCTTCGTCGTCGTCACCCACGACCAGGAAGAGGCCATGACCATGTCCACCCGCGTGGCGGTCATGAACCAGGGCCGCATCCTGCAGGTCGACACGCCGCACGCCATGTACGAATACCCCAACACCCGCTTCGTGGC
>CAZFRK010000069.1:0-11288 GCA_964521375.1 uncultured Rhodobacterales bacterium | reverse complement strand
AGATGTTGCAGGACGAGGCCGGGGAAAGCATTCCGCTCTGAGTGCTCTCCACGCGCCCTGAAACGGGACCCGGCGTCGAAGGGCGCCGGGTCCTTTTTCCTTGGCGGGAACCAGGGCCCGCCGACCGTCATTAGCCGGTTTGCCAAGGCCCGGGGTTTCCACTAAAGTCCGCCGCGATGACGTACCGTCCGCCGCGGTGACGCCGTTCCGGTCGCGCCGACGCAACAAGGGTCCCTCCACGCCATGCGCCTGTCCCGCTATTTCCTGCCCGTCCTCAAGGAAACCCCCTCCGAGGCCCAGATCGTCTCCCATCGCCTGATGCTGCGCGCCGGGATGATCCGCCAGCACGCCTCCGGCATCTACAACTGGCTGCCGTTGGGCTATCGCGTCCTGCGCAAGATCGAACAGATCGTGCGGGAGGAGCAGGACCGCGCCGGGGCGCTGGAAGTCCTGATGCCGACCGTCCAGTCGGCCGACCTGTGGCGGGAGTCCGGGCGCTACGACGACTACGGCAAGGAGATGCTGCGCATCACCGACCGCCACGACCGCGACATGCTTTACGGTCCGACGCACGAGGAAGTCATCACCGACGTGGCCCGCCACTTCATCCGGTCCTACAAGGACCTGCCGAAGAACCTCTATCAGATCCAGTGGAAGTTCCGCGACGAGGTCCGGCCGCGTTTCGGCGTCATGCGTGGACGCGAGTTCCTGATGAAGGACGCCTACAGCTTCGACATCGACGCCGAGGCGGCCCGCCGGGCCTACAACCGCATGTTCGTCGCCTACCTGCGGACCTTCGACCGCCTGGGCCTGAAGGCCATCCCCATGCAGGCCGACACCGGCCCCATCGGCGGCGACCTCAGCCATGAGTTCCTGGTCCTGGCGGAAACCGGCGAGTCCGGCGTCTTCGTGCACAAGGACCTGCTCGACAAGCCCGCGCCGACGGGCGTGGACTATGACGGCGACCTGCAACCGATCGTCGACGAATGGACCAGCGTCTACGCGGCCACCGACGAGAAGCACGACGCCGCGAAAGAGGCTGAACTGGGTGACGCCCTGATTTCGGCGCGCGGTATCGAGGTCGGCCACATCTTCTATTTCGGCACCAAGTACTCGGCCCCCATGGGCGCCAAGGTGGTCGGACCCGACGGTGACGAAGTGACCCTGCATATGGGGTCCTACGGCATCGGCGTCTCGCGTCTGGTCGGCGGAATCATCGAGGCCAGCCACGACGACAACGGCATCATCTGGCCGGAGGGCGTGGCGCCCTTCACCGTCGGCTTGGTCAATATCAAGCCGGGGGACGACGCCTGCGACCGCGTCGCCGAAGACCTCTACGCCAAGCTCGAAAAGGCCGGCGTGGAAGTGCTCTACGACGACCGGGCCGGAGAGCGGGCCGGAGCCAAGTTCGCCACCATGGACCTGATCGGCCTGCCGTGGCAGGTGGTGGTCGGTCCCAAGGGGGTCGCCAACGGCGTGGTCGAGGTCAAGCGGCGCGGCGCCGGGGAAAAGGAAGAGCTGTCGTTTGACGCCGTGCTGAACAAGTTCACGGCCTGAAACCGGACCCGGTGATGATGTTCGACGCCTTTGAGCGCACGATTGCCCTGCGCTACCTGCGCGCCCGCAGGAAAGAGGGCTTCGTCTCCGTCATCGCCGGGTTTTCCTTGCTCGGCATCGCGCTTGGCGTGGCGACGCTGATCATCGTCATGGCGGTGATGAACGGCTTTCGGGCCGACCTCCTGGACCGCATCCTGGGCCTGAACAGTCATGTCATCGTCCAATCGGTGTACGGTCCCATGGACGACCCGGATCGTGTCGCCCGGCTGGTCGAGGACGTGCCCGGCGTGGTCGACGCCGCGCCCGCCGTCGAGGGGCAGGTCATGGTCAGCGGCAATCGCCGCGCGGGCGGCGTCCTGGTGCGCGGGATCGACGGTGACGCCTTGGCCCGTCGCCCGCTCATCGCCGACAACATCGTGGCCGGTGCCCTGGAAGACCTGCGGGGCGAGGACGCCATCATGATCGGCCAACGCATGGCCGAGACCTATGGCGTGTCCGTCGGTGATCGTCTGACCCTGATTTCCCCCAAGGGCAAGGTGACGGCCTTCGGCACCGTCCCGCGCATGCGCGCCTATCGGATCGCGGCGATCTTCGAAGTGGGCATGTATGAATACGACAACGGATTCGTCTTCCTGCCCTACGGGGCGGCCCAGGTGTTCTTCCAGATGGGGCGACGGGCGACGCACCTGGAAGTGCTGACCGCCGATCCGCACAAGTTGGACGAAACGGTCACGGCCATACGGAGCGCCGTCGGCGCGGACTTTTCCGCCACCGATTGGCGGCGGACCAACGGGGGCTTCTTCCAGGCCCTGCAGGTGGAACGGAACGTCATGTTCCTGATCCTGACCATGATCGTGCTGGTGGCCGCCTTCAACATCATTTCCGGCCTCATAATGATGGTGAAGGACAAGGCCCGGAACATCGCCATCCTGCGCACCATGGGCGCCAGCCGAGGCGCGGTGATGCGTATCTTCTTCCTGTCGGGGGCTTCGGTCGGCCTGATCGGCACGGCCCTAGGGCTGCTGATCGGCTTGACCTTCGCCGTCAATATCGAAGACATCCGCCGTGCCCTGGAGGCGCTGCTGGGCCGCGAATTGTTCTCCGCCGAGGTCTACTACCTGACCACCATGCCCGCCCGCGTGGTGTTGGGGGATGTCCTGGCGGTGGTTGGGATGGGCGTCGGCCTGTCGTTCCTGGCCACGCTCTGGCCCGCCTGGCGGGCCGCGCGTCTCGACCCCGTGGAGGCTCTGCGCCATGAGTGAGGCCCCGGTCGGGTCCCGGCGGATGCCGCCCTTCGGACCGTTCGAGCGCATGCTGGCCTTCCGCTATCTGCGTCCGCGCCGGGGCGAGGGGTTGTTTTCGGTCATCACGGGGGTGTCCTTTCTGGGGATTGCCCTGGGCGTCGCCACCCTGATCGTCGTCATGTCCGTCATGAACGGGTTTCGGGCCGACCTGGTGGACCGTATTCTCGGCCTGAATCCCCACCTGACCGTCCGCGCCGACAGTCCGACCATCGACGACTGGGCGCCGGTGGTGGCGCGGCTCAAGGCATTGCCCGGCGTGACGGCGGTGGCTCCGGTGGCCGAGGGGCAGGTCATGGTCTCGGTGCCCGGCGCGCCGCGCGGCGCCGTGGTGCGGGGCATGCGGGGCGACGATCTCGCCGCCCGGACGACCATCGCCGACAGCATCGTCCAAGGCTCCCTGGCGGCCTTCCGCGACGACGGCGGCATCCTCATCGGTGACCGCATGGCGGCGGCTTACGGCTACGCCCCTGGAGACGCCGTCACCCTGCTCGCGCCGCGCCCCCCGGACCCGGACGCCCCGACCACCACGGTTCCGACGCCCAAGCTGGGGCGCTTCACGGTGGCGGGGGTCTTCCGCTCCGGTATGTACGAATACGACAGCGGCTTCATCTACATGCCGTTGGACGCCGCGCGCCGCTATCTTGGCCTGGGCGAGGGGGTGACCCGGATCGAGGTGCAGGGCACCGCGCCGGAAGCCGTCGGGCCGGTCACGACGGAGGTCTCGGCCGTCTTGGGAGAGGGATGGACCGCCACCGATTGGCGCCGGGCCAACGCCAGCTTCTTCGGCGCCCTGGAAGTGGAGCGGAACGTCATGTTCCTGATCCTGACCTTGATCATCGTCGTCGCCGCCTTCAACGTCATCGCCGGCATGGTCATGCTGGTGAAGGACAAGGGGCAGGGCATCGCCATCCTGCGGACCATGGGCGCCTCCAGCGGCGCGGTGCTGCGGGTGTTCTTGCTGGCGGGCGCGAGCATCGGCGTCGTTGGCACCCTTGGCGGCTTGGCCCTGGGCCTCTCCCTGGCCGAGAACATCGAGGTCCTGCATGCCTTCTTCCGAGTGATGGGGCGCCTGGGACTGGCCGGGGGAGAGGTCGAATTCCTGGCCTCCATGCCGTCGGCGGTGGACTACGGCGAGGTGATCGCCGTCCTGGTCATGGCCCTGGGCCTGTCCGTCGGAGCCACGCTCTACCCCGCCTGGCGGGCTGCCCGTCTCGATCCCGTGGAGGCCTTGCGCTATGAGTGACGTCCTATCCCCCGCCTTGGTGTTGTCGGACGTCCGACGGTCCTTCCGGCAGGGCCGGGAGACGCTGGATGTCCTCAAGGGGGGAGACCTGACCATCGCGCGGGGGGAGATCGTCGCCCTGGTCGGTCCGTCCGGTTCCGGCAAGTCGACCCTGTTGCAAATCGCCGGTCTCCTGGAACGGCCCGACGCCGGATCGGTCACCGTGGGCGGCACCGACTGCGCGCGGGCCGGGGATCGGGAGCGTACGCGCCTGCGCCGCATCCACCTTGGCTTCGTCTACCAGTATCACCACCTGCTGCCCGAATTCTCGGCCGAGGAAAACGTCATCCTGCCGCAGATGATCGCGGGCCGCTCCAAGGCGGCGGCGCGTGGGCGGGCGCGGGACCTTCTGGCGGCCATGGGGTTGGGCGAGCGGTTCGCCCATCGACCCAGCCAATTGTCCGGCGGCGAGCAGCAGCGGGTGGCGATTTGCCGGGCCTTGGCCAACCGACCGCGCCTTCTTCTGGCCGACGAGCCGACGGGCAACCTGGATCCTCACACCTCGGAAGGGGTGTTCAACGAACTCCTGCGGTTGGTGCGGGAGGAGGGGCTGTCGGCCCTGATCGCCACCCACAACCCGGATCTGGCGGCCCGCATGGACCGTACCGTGACCTTGCGCGACGGGCGCGTGGTGGCCGCGTGAAGGCGACGCCGTGGCTCCTCCTTCTGGGGCTGGGACAGGGGCTGGGGCTGGGCCTGCTTCCGGCGGTGGGCGCGCGGGCGGAGCCGTTGGCGCCATTTTTCGACGCCGTCGCCGAAGGTCCGGCGGACCCGGCGCCGCCGGCGCCCGCTCTCTCGGCCTTCGATCGCGCCGTCCTCGACCTATGCGGGGGCTGGGGCGACTCGGTGGATGGGCTAAATTTTATCGCCCTTCTCCGACGCTTTCCCCAGGAACGCGAGTCTCTGACGCGGCTCGCGTCCGGAATGGATGAGAAAAAATTATCCGACCTTTGGTTCCGTGAGGACGGGTTTCGGCACATCTTCTGCGGCGACCCGGGGCAGCGGCGGCTTGGTGGGATGCACTGGGCGGGACGCTATCTGCAAGCCCAGGAAGAGGGATGGGCCGGGCGTCTGACTGGATGTCGGCATCAGGAAATCGCGCCGCCCGTCTATACGCTGGGTCTGCGGTGGCGCCGCCCCGACGGCTCCTGGGGCGCCAAATGCCCGGGGGGATACGCGGTGTCCGAGAGCGCGTCCTCGCTTCTGACGAGGGTGACCGCCGAAGCGATGAAGGCGGGCCGTGCCGCCGCGGCCGAGGGGAACCGGGTCTGCCTCGGGACGGCCCGCCATGGCGGGCGGGATGTCTCTTGGGTCGTCGTCACACGGAATGGTGCTATCGTGACCGCCTATCCCGACGTCACCCCGCCCAATCGCCCCGCCTGCGGAGACTGACGATGCGCCTGTTCGCCTTGCTCGCTCTTGGGACCCTGGTCTCCGCGCCTGTCGCCTTCGCCGTGCCCGGTTTCGCGGCCGATTTGCCGCCATCGCTGGTGTTCCGGGGGCACCCCATCGATCCGCTGTGCCTCACCGGGTTCGAGGAAGAGCCCGTGGAGGACCTCAAGGACTGTACCGCGCCGTCCGACATCCTTCGTCAGGACGGGGGCGGGGCGTTGGTCGCCGACGCCGAGGGTTGGTACGGCTATTCCTTCAAATACGCCGATATGGCGGACTATCCGCCACAAGCCTGGGCGGGATGGCGCTATCTGGGAGACGTGGACCGCGGGCCGGTCGTCGAGACCCGGTTCAGCGGCGGCGGAACCGGGTGGTTCACAGCTGTCCATATCCTGCGCCGCGACGATGACGCGCTGCGCATTGTCGAGACCCTGGCCGGGGGCGACCGCTGCAATGGCGGCGTGGTCGGGGCGGCGGTGGTCGACGGGCGCGTCCTGACGGCCTCCAGCCTGACGCCCTTCGATCTGGTGGCCTGGGCCTTGAGGGAAGAGGGCGGGCCGCCGCTGGCCGACGACGCGCAGCTGGCCTATTGCGCCATCTGTTGTGTCGGCGCCGTGACCGCCCTGGACGGGGAACCGGCCTGGGTAACGATGAACGGCATGGCCGAAGGCTTCGCCCGCGATGAGGGCGACACCTTGGCGGTCTGCCTCGACGGGCTTCTCGAGGACAAGGCGTGGCCCGGAAGAATCCTGGATCGGCCCGCCCTGGCGGCCTTCGGGCGGACCTTCCGCAACCGCTGCCTGGACTGACGGGGTAACCTGACCGAGGGACGGTCCGCGCAAGTCAAGTCTGGTTCCGTCGCCTCATTCGTGGAATCAATCGGCCATGCCTTACGCCGATTTCGTTCATCTCCGCGTCCACACCGCCTACTCCATGTCCGAGGGCGCCATCCCGGTCAAGAAACTGGGAAAGCTCTGCGCCCAGAACGCCATGCCCGCGGTGGCCCTGACCGATTCCCGGAACCTGTTCGGGGCGTTGGAATTCTCGCTCGCCGTATCGGGCGAGGGAGTGCAGCCGATCATCGGCTGCCAGCTCGCCATCCGGCGGACCGTCAGCGAAGAGGCCAAGGGCTTCGGCGCCCGCGACGCCCGGGCCCCGGATCCGGACTCCATCGTTCTCCTGGCCCAGACCGACGAGGGGTATCGCAACCTTCTGAAGCTGGTGTCGAAGGCCTTCCTGACCTCCGACGGGCACGAGATGGCGCAGGTCTCCATGGACGACCTGGCGGAGCGGAACGCCGGTCTGATTTGCCTGACGGGCGGCGTCGGCGGACCGGTCGGTCGCCTGCTGACCGAGGGGCACAAGGACGCCGCCCGCGAGTCCTTGCGACGCTTCATGGAGATCTATCCCGGCGCGCTTTACGTGGAGGTTCAACGCCACGACCTCCCGGAGGAGGACAAGATCGAGCCGGATCTGATTGATCTGGCCTATGAATTGGACCTGCCGCTGGTCGCCACCAACGAATGCTTCTTCCCCGACGAGGCCATGTACGAGGCGCACGACGCCCTTCTGTGCATGGCCGAGAAGGTCACGGTGTCCGCCGATGACCGACGGCACCTGACGCCGCATCATCGCTTCAAGTCGGCGGAAGAAATGCGGGAGATGTTCAAGGACCTCCCGGAAGCCATCGACAACACGTTGGTCGTTGCCCGCCGCTGCGCCTTCATGGTGCAGAAGATCAATCCCATCCTGCCGCGATCACGCCGCGCCGCCGAGGTCTCGGAGGAAGAGGCCTTGCGCCAGATGGCGGAGGACGGTCTGCGCGCGCGGCTTGGCGTCCATGTCTATCAGCCCGGCATGAGCGAGGCCGAAAAGGAGGCCGTCGCGAAGCCTTACTGGGATCGGCTCGACTACGAGTTGGGCATCATCAACCAGATGGGGTTCCCCGGCTATTTCATCATCGTCGCAGACTTCATCCAGTGGGCGAAGGACCATGACATTCCCGTTGGGCCGGGGCGTGGATCCGGCGCCGGGTCGGTGGTGGCCTGGGCCTTGACCATCACCGACCTCGATCCGCTGCGCTTCAATCTGCTGTTCGAGCGGTTTCTCAACCCCGAACGCGTGTCCATGCCCGACTTCGACGTGGACTTCTGCCAGGACCGCCGCGAAGAGGTGATCCGCTACGTTCAGCATGAGTACGGCGAGGACCGCGTCGCCCAGATCATCACCTTCGGGAAGCTCCAGGCCCGCGCCGTCCTGCGCTCCGTCGGGCGGGTGCTGGAGATGCCGCTGGGCTACGTGGACAAGATCTGCAAGCTGGTGCCCAACAACCCGGCGGCCCCCGTCAGCCTGCCCGAGGCCATCGAGCAGGAACCGCAGCTTCAAGCCCTGCGCGACGAAGACCCGAACGTGGCGCAGCTTCTGTCGATCGGCCAGAAGCTCGAAGGGCTTTATTCCCACGCCTCGACCCACGCCGCCGGCGTGGTGATCGGCGACCGTCCGTTGGACGAGCTGGTGCCGCTCTATCGCGACCCCAACTCCGACATGCCGGTCACCCAGTTCAACATGAAGTTCGTGGAAAGCGCCGGGCTGGTGAAGTTCGACTTCCTGGGCCTGAAGACGCTGTCCGTGCTTCAAAAGGCGGTCAATCTACTAGTAGATCGCGGCATCGAAATCGACCTCTCGGCCTTGCCGCTCGATGATCGAAAATCCTACGACATGCTGGCGAGGGGTGAGACCGTCGGTGTGTTCCAGTTGGAATCCCAGGGCATGCGGGATGTCCTGACCAAGCTGCGCCCCGACTGCCTGGAAGACATTATCGCCGTGGTGGCCCTTTATCGTCCGGGGCCGATGGACAACATCCCCTCCTATATCCGCCGCAAGAAGGGCGAGGAGGAGGTGGATTGGATGCACCCCGACTTGGAGCCGATCCTGAAGGAAACCTACGGGATTATGATCTACCAGGAGCAGGTGATGCAGGCCGCCCAGGCGCTGGCGGGCTATTCGCTCGGCGGCGCCGACCTTCTGCGCCGCGCCATGGGCAAGAAGATCAAGGAGGAGATGGACAAGCAGCGGCAGATGTTCGAGGACGGCTGCGAGGCGCGCGGCACCCCTCGGCAGCGCGCCTCGGAGATCTTCGACACCATCGCCAAGTTCGCGGGCTACGGCTTCAACAAGTCGCACGCCGCCGCCTATGCCCTGGTCGCCTATCAGACGGCCTACATCAAGGCCAACTACCCCGTCGAGTTCATGGCCGCCATCATGAGCTACGACATGCAGAACACCGACAAGCTGGAAGGCTTCAAGTCCGAACTTCAACGCCTTAAAGTGCCTTTGCTGCCGCCGGACGTGAACCGGTCGGAGGTCGAGTTTTCCGTCGAATTCGACGACGAGCACCCCAAGGGCGCCGTGCGCTATGCCTTGTCGGCGATCAAGAACGTCGGCGAAAGCGCCATGGAAAGCCTGGTGGCGGAACGCGGGAAGGGTGGGCCCTTCGCCTCGATTCAGGATTTCGCCAAGCGCATCGACACCAAGGCGATCAACAAGCGCCTGCTGGAGAATCTGACCCGCGCCGGGGCGCTGGACGGCCTGGAAAAGGACCGTGCGAAGCTGTTCCACGGCATCGAGACGGTGATGCGCCACGCCCAGGCGTCGGCGGAGGAGCGCAATTCCAATCAGGTCTCCCTCTTCGGCGGCGCCGACCAAGCACCCGACTTCACCCTCGGGCCGCCGCCTCGACCCTGGTCGAAGACGGAAATCCTCAATGAGGAAAAGGCCGCCATCGGGTTCTTCCTGTCGGCCCATCCGCTGGACAGCTACAAGACGGCGTTGGAGCGCCTGAGCGTCGTCACCTCCACCGACCTCGTGCCCTATCTCCAGAACGGCGGCCAGTCGCCGGTCCGCATGGCGGCGCTGATCGGCGGTCGGAAGGAGAAGGTGGGCAAGAACGGCTCCCGCTATGCCTTCGTGACCATGTCCGACGCGGGCGGCACCTACGAGGCCATGTTCTTTTCCGAGGTCCTGTCCGCCTCGCGGGAATTGCTGGAAAGCGGCCAGCCCCTGCTGGTCAGCATGGATGCCCGCCTGGACGGCGAACAGGTCCGCCTCAACGCCCAGCATGTCGAATTGCTGGACAATGCCGTCTCCAAGGCGACCAAGAAGGTGATGATCGTCTTCTCCGACCCGGTGGCGCTGCCGCCCGTGCGGCAGATCATTTCGCGCGACAAGGCCGGGCATGGTCGCATCGTCCTGGTGGCCCGCACGGCGAGCCAGGAAATCGAGCTTCCCCTGAGCGACGGCTACCAATTGGCCGGGGCCACCATCGGCGCCCTGAAGGACACGCCGGGCGTGCTGGAGGTGGTGGAAGTGTGACGGTCATCGGGCCGTCATCACATCTACGCTTGCGTTTCCTCCGCGCAGCCGCTATGTAGCGGCCCTTAACCACGCACGCGGGTGCGGGGTCGTGTCGTGTTGGCACGGTCCATCCGGTGCCGGAGCAATCGCCCGGTCACTTGCCCCGCGGAGGCCCAACCGGAGAAAGTGAGACTTATGGCTCTCCCTGACTTTTCCATGCGCCAGCTCGTCGAAGCCGGCTGCCACTTCGGTCACAACACCCGCCGCTGGAACCCGCGGATGGCTCCGTTCATCTACGGTGTCCGTGACGGCGTCCACATCCTGGACCTGCAGCAGACCGTTCCCCTGCTGCACCGCGCCATGGAGAAGGTCCGTGAAGTGACCGCCGCCGGTGGCCGCGTCCTCTTCGTCGGCACCAAGCGCCAGGCCCAGGACATTGTCGCCGAGGCGGCGCAGCGTTGCGGCCAGTACTACGTCAACCACCGTTGGCTGGGCGGCATGCTCACCAACTGGAAGACCATCAACGTCTCCATCCGCCGTCTGCGCGACCTGGAAGAGCAGCTGGAAAGCGCCGATATCGCTCGACTTCTGACCAAGAAGGAGCAGCTGAACCTGTCGCGCGAGCGTGAAAAGCTTCAGCGTGCCATCGGCGGCATCAAGGACATGGGTGGTCTGCCCGACATCATCTTCATCGTCGACGTGGTCAAGGAAGACCTCTGCGTGGCCGAAGCCAACAAGCTCGGCATTCCGGTGGTCGCCGTCCTCGACTCCAACGCCGACCCGAAGGGCATCGACTTCCCGGTTCCGGGCAACGACGACGCCATTCGCGCCATCAAGACCTACTGCGACCTGATTTCCGGCGCCGTTCTCGACGGCATCCAGGCCGAGATGTCGGCCGCCGGTGTCGATGTCGGCGCCGCCGAGGTCGCGCCGGTCGAGGCCGCGGTCGCCGAAGGCGCCACCGAGACCCAGCCCGAGGCTCCGGCTCAGGGCTGAGGCATGATGCTTCGGTAAGGCGATGGCGGCGGCTCGAAATGGTCGCCGCCATTGTTTTGGACCGCTCCGTTACGTCACTAATCGTTCACACCGACGACAGATCAAAGAGAGGGTTTACTCATGGCCGAGATCACTGCTGCCCTGGTGAAGGAGCTGCGCGAAAAGACCGGCGCCGGCATGATGGACTGCAAGAAGGCCCTGGCCGAGACCAACGGTGACGTCGAGGGCGCCGTCGACTGGCTGCGCAAGAAGGGCCTCGCCGCCGCCGCCAAGAAGGCCGGCCGCGTCGCCGCCGAAGGTCTGGTCGCCGTCGCCGGCTCGGCCAACAAGGCCGCCGTCGTCGAGGTCAACGCCGAGACCGACTTCGTCGCCCGCAACGACAAGTTCCAGGACTTCGTCGCCGG
>CAZFRK010000068.1:0-11329 GCA_964521375.1 uncultured Rhodobacterales bacterium | reverse complement strand
GTCAGCTTCTTGGCCGCGGCGACCATGTCCTTCCAGGTGGCGGGCGGCTGGTCGGGGTTCAGGCCGACTTCGCGGAAGGCGTCCTTGTTGTAGTACATGACGATGGTCGACCGCTGGAACGGAATGCCCCAGGTCTTGCCCAGCGTGCGACCGTTTTCCATCAGCGCCGGGTAGAAGGACTTCAGCCAGGCGCGGTCTTCATCGGTCTTGACCACGTCGTCGAAGGGAACGATGGCGTCCTGTTCGATCAGGTCGTAGATGTCGATGGAGAACATCACCGACAGCTGCGCCGGTTCACCGGCCTTCAGGGCGGCCAGCGCCTTGACGCGGGCGTCGTTGTAGTTGCCCGCGTAGACGGCGTTGACGTCGATGTCGGGGTTGGCCTTTTCGAAGTCGGCGACCATGCCGTCGATGATCTCGGTCAGAGGACCGCCCACCGACACCGGGTAGTACATGGTCAATTCGGTCTTGGCCTCGGCGGCGCCGATACCGGCGAACAGGCCGGCCGCGCAGACCGCGCCCACTGCGACCGTTTTGAATGTCTTGAGCATCTTGCTAACCTCTCTGTCTTGTCGCGGTTGACCGCAGCCGTCTCCGGTCTGGTCGCGCTGCTGCGGCAGGGAGGCGTGACCCGATGGTCACGCCGTCAGGGGCAGGACCCGTGGCCGCGGGTCCTGCCTCTTTCCGTCCGGCCCGAACAGGTGCAGGTCGCCGTCCGTCCAGTTCAGGCGCAGGGTTTCCCCGTGCCTGGGACGCACGCGACCCGCCACGCGGACCATGATCTCGTCTTCGCGGTCGGCGGCCATCGGGCCGTCCGAGGCGGTCGCCGCCACCTCTCCCTCGAGCCTGTCGGACCCGTCCGGGCCGTCGCCCAGGCGCACGCCGACCACCGTATCGGCCCCGTGGTAGTCCGCCGAGGTAACGACCACCGGCAGGCCCGGCCCGTCCCCGCTCAGGGCTAGGTGCTCGGGCCGTACGCCGAGGTGCCATCCCGCGCCGTCGCCGGACAGGACGGCCCTGCCCGTCGGATCGTGGGCCAGGGCCGCATGCCCGCCGTCGATCGGGCGCAAGGGCAGAAGATTCATGGGCGGCGTGCCGATGAATCGGGCGGCGAAGGCGCTGGCCGGGCGCAGGTAGAGGTCCTCCGGCGCGCCCTGCTGGACCAGCCGTCCGCCGTCCAGCAGCACCACCTTGTCGGCCATGCTCATGGCTTCGGTCTGGTCATGGGTGACGTAGAGCACCGTCATGCCGAGCCGTTGCTGCAAGGCCCGCAGTTCCACCCGCATTTCGTGGCGCAGCTTGGCGTCCAGGTTGGACAGCGGCTCGTCCATCAGGCAGACCGAATGCTGGGCGACGATGGCGCGCGCCAGGGCCACCCGCTGCCGCTGGCCACCGGACAATTGCGCCGGGCGGCGGTCGAGCAGATGGTCCAGGCCGACGAGGCGCGCCGTCCGCGACAGGCGGTCGGCCTGCTCGGCCTTGGGGACGCGGCGCACCTTGAGGCCGAAGAGGATGTTCTCCGCCACGCTCAGGTGCGGGAACAGGGCGTAGGACTGGAACACCATGGACAGGTGCCGCTTGGCCGGGTCGCGTCCGGTCACGTCCTGTCCGTCGATGACGACGCGCCCCTCGGACGGCTGTTCCAGACCGGCGATCATGCGCAGGGTAGTCGACTTGCCGCAGCCCGACGGTCCCAGCAGGACCAGGAAGGACCCGGCCTCGGCGGTGAAGGCGACGTCGTCGACGGCGGCCTGGGCGCCGAACCGCTTGGACAGCCCTTCGACGCGAACCTCGCTCATCGGTCGCCCTCCGTCGGTGCCTGGGGGCCTCCGTCGGCGATCAGCAGCTCGACTCCACCGTCGGCCAGTTGAGCGGCGATGGCGGCGGGGGGAGTCCGGTCGGTGCAGAAGATGTCGACGTCGGTGATGGCGCCGCCGCGCACGATGGCGTTGCGCCCGAACTTGCTGTGGTCGGCGATCAGGATGGTGCGGCGGCTGTTGGCCAGGATGGCCTCGCGCGCCCGCACCTCTTCGTCGGTGAAGTCCAACAGGCCGCCGTCCTCGCCGATGCCGCCGACGCCGAAGACGCCGAAATCCACCTGATACTGGGCGAAGAAGGCGTTGACGTCGTGGCCGACCACGTCGCGGTAGCGGTTGCGCAGCCGCCCGCCCGCCACCGTCACCTCGAAGGTCGGATTGGCGGCGCAGGAAACGGCGACGTTCAGGTTGTTGGTGAAGACGCGCAGATGGGAGTGACCGCCCAGGGCCTGGGCCACCAGCTCCGGCGTCGTGCCGATGGAGAAGAACAGCGACGCCCCGTCCGGGATGGCCTCGGCGACCTTGGCGGCGATGGACCGCTTTTCCCGCAGGTTCAGGACCCGCCGGTTCTCATAGGGCAGGTTCTCGCGCTCCGCCGGAAGCTCGACACCGCCATGGCGCCGCCGCAGGACCCCTTCGTCGCACAGGACGTTGACGTCCCGGCGAATGGTCTGCTCGGTGCGACCGAACAGGCCCGCCAGATGGTCGATGCTGACGAAGCCCGCCTGCCGAACCTGCTCGGCGATCCGTGCCCTACGTTCTTCCGGTGTGGTCATGGTCCCCATCCTTGTCTGGTGGAGACCCTATCAGCGGACCGTTGCGGTCCTGTGACCGTTTGGCGATGTTCGAATGAAAATTATCGCCGTTCATCCGAAAGGACGGGTGATCGTCTTGAGACCAAACGAGAAAGCCACCCGCGCCCGGATCGGGCGGGGTGGCGTCATCGGACAACCAAAAGGACGCGCGGGCGCCTACGCAGGCTCGACGGGGATATTGTCGATCAGCCGCGTGTCGCCCAGGCGGGCGGCGACCAGCAGGCGGGCCGGGCGGTCCAGGGCGTCGAGCGGCGCCAGGGTGTCGGCGTCGCGCAGCTCCAGATAGTCCACCGGGGCGAATCCATGGCGGTCCAGCTCCGCCGTTCCGGCGGCCACGGCCTCGGCCACGGGGCGCCCCGCCTTCAGATCCTCGGCCACCTGGCGCAGGGTCCAATTGAGGCGGTTGGCGGTGCCGCGCTGGCCGTCGGTCAGGTAGGCGTTGCGCGACGACATGGCTAGGCCGTCCACTTCGCGGACGATCGGCGCGCCGACGATCCGGACGGGAATGCCCAGGTCGGTGACGAAGCGACGGATGACCATCAGCTGCTGATAGTCCTTTTCGCCGAAGATGGCGATGTCGGGCAGGGCGACCAGAAGCAGCTTGGTGACGACCGTCGCCACCCCGTCGAAATGACCGGGCCGCGCCCCACCGCACAGACCTTCCGAAACCCCGGTCACGGAAACCGTGGTGGAAAATCCGTCGGGGTACATTTCGGCCACCGACGGCGCGAAGACCGCGTGCCCACCGGCCATGCCGACCTTGAAGGTGTCTTGCTCCAGGGTGCGCGGATAGGCGTCGAAATCCTCGTTCGGCCCGAACTGCTTGGGGTTCACGAAGATCGAGACGACGACCTTGTCGGCCTTTTCCTTGGCCATGCGCATCAGGCTCAGGTGGCCTTCGTGCAGGGCGCCCATGGTCGGCACCAGCGCCACCGACAGGCCGTCGGCGCGCCAAGCGGCGACCGCGGCCCGCAGGTCGGCCACCGTGTGCAGGACCCGCGGGCCACGCGCGACGCGACGCGGCGCGTCAGTCATTCTTCTTCACCCCGAAACAATGTTCCATGGCCGGAAAGACGCGGGTCTTCACGTCTTCCGCGTAGGCGGCGGCGGCCTGGGAGACCACGTCGCCCAACTCGGCGTACCGCTTCACGAACTTGGGCGTGAAGTCGGCGAACAGACCCAGGATGTCTTCCGTCACCAGGACCTGCCCGTCGCAGGACGGGCTGGCGCCGATGCCGATGGTCACGGCGGGAACCTCTTCGCTCAGCTCGCGCGCCAGGCCCTCGATGGTGCCCTCGATGACGATGGCGAAGGCCCCGGCGTTGGCGATGGCGTGGGTATCGGCGCGAATGCGCTCGGCCTCGGCGGCTTCCCGCCCATGGGCGCGGAATCCGCCCGCCGCGTGAACCTGCTGCGGCTTCAGGCCGACATGGCCGACCACCGGGATGCCGCGCTCGGTCAGGAAGGCGACGGTTTCCGCCATCTCCTTGCCGCCCTCCAGCTTGACCGCGGCGGCGCCGGTTTCGATCAAGACGCGCGAGGCGGTGCGGAACGCCTGTTCCTTGCTTTCCTGATAGCTGCCGAAGGGCAGGTCGACGACCACCATGGCCTGGGACGATCCGCGCACCACGGCGGCGCCGTGGTTGATCATCATGTCGACGGTGACGGCCAGCGTGGTGTCGAGGCCATAGACGACCATGCCCAGGGAATCGCCGACCAGCAGGATATCGACGTGGGGGTCCAGGAACTTGGCCATCGGGGTGGTGTAGGCGGTCAAGGCCACCACGGGCTCGCCGCCCTTGCGGGCCTGGATGTCCCGGATGGTCTTCCGCTTGAGAGTGGTCTGAGCGCTCACCCTGTCCTCACTTGCCAGAAACTGCGTGGGGCCAGTCTTAGCGCGTTTCACGGCGGCGGGAAAGGGTGGGACGCCCCGTCAGTCGTGCCCTTCGGCGATCAGTCGCAGGGCGTCCAGGTCCAACAATTCGGCCACGCCCAGGGTCGGAAGGGCGATCAGGCTGTCCTTTTTCATGGCCGTCAGGGTGCGGCTGACGGTCTCGATGGTCAGGCCCAGGTAGTCGGCGACGTCCAGGCGCCCCATGGGCACGGCGACCGGCGAGGCGGGCTCGTCGCGCTCGACGGCGCGGCGCGACAACATGATGAGGAAGTGGGCCAGCTTCTCCCGCGCCGTCATGCGGCCCAGAAGCAGCATCTGTTCCTGGGCGGCGGTCAGTTCAAAGACCATGCGCTCCATCAGCCGGTGCTCCAGGTCCGGCATGCGGTCGCGCAGGCGCAGGAGGCGACCGCGGCTGAACCGGCACATGCCGACCGGGGTGATGGTCTCGGCGGTCACCGGATAGGCCTCGCGCGGGGCGAAACCGAAGAAGTCGCCCGGGAACAGGAAGCCGACCACCTGCCGCCGCCCGTCGCCCAGAAGCTTCGACAGCTTCACGCACCCGGCCACCAGCGAATAGACGTTCAGCGCCGGATCGCCCTCGCGAAACAGGGTGGTGTGGGAATCGAGGCGGACGTGACCGCGGATGGCCTGCAAATCGGACGACTGCTGGGGTCCAAGACCGGCGCAGAAGGCGCGCTCGTTCAGGTCGCAGTACCCGCAGCCGCCGCTGCCGGCGATCAGTTTGCCAAAGGGGTCGGCATTCATCGCTCGCGCTCCTTTTCCTCCTCGGCTTGGACCGGCGGAGGAGCCTCCTCCTCGTCATCGAATAGAATACGATGGGCCGCGCCGTCCAGATCCTCGAACTGCCCGGACTTCAGCGCCCACAGAAAGGCGGCGAGGCCGAGCAGGCCCAGGAACAGGGCGATGGGAATGAGCAGAAGAAGCGCGTCCACGTTCGATCCCTTCGCGGGGACTGAGGGTCAGCGGGTACCACCGCGCGCCAGGCGCAGGGCGTTGAGGATCACCACCACCGAAGAGGTACTCATGGCCACCGCCGCCACCAGGGGGGTGACGTATCCGGCCACCGCAAGCGGTATGGTGACGCTATTGTAGGCAAAGGCCAAGACGAAGTTCTGCCGGACCAGCGAGTCTCCGCGCCGGGCGACGTCGAGAACCTCCAGGACCGGCCCCAGGCGTTCGCCTTGGAACACGGCGTCGGCGGCGGTCTGCGACACGTCGACCGCCGTCGAGGGCGATAGGGACACCTCGGCGGCGGCCAGGGCCGGGGCGTCGTTCAGGCCGTCGCCGACCATCAGGACGCGCCGCCCCTCGCCGCGCAGGGCCTCCAGGCGGGCGCATTTGTCCGCCGGGGTACAGGTCGCCTGCCACCGGTCCAGCCCCAGGGCCTGGGCCAATCCGCGGACCGGCGCCTCGCGGTCGCCCGACAGAAGCTCGACGGCTAGGCCGCGCGCCTTCAGCCCGGCGATCACGTCGGCGGCATCGGGGCGCGGGGTATCGGAAAAATCAAAGCGTCGCGGCGCGCGGCCCGGACGGGCCAGCCAGAACTCCGGGCCGTCGGCGTTGCCCGGCGCCGCCTCGTCGACGCCGCAGAACACCCGGCTGCCGAGTCGGACCTCGCCCTCCGGCGTCGTCATGCGCAAGCCCCGTCCCGGCACTTCCTCCACGCCCGTCAGGATCGGCGCGGCGATCGACCGGGTCAGGGCGCGGGCCAGCGGATGGCGGCTGGAAAAGGCCATGCCGACGGCCACCCGCAGGTCGTCCTCATCCCAGGCCGCGCCCTCGCGACGCAGCTCCGGGCGACCCAGGGTCAGAGTCCCGGTCTTGTCGAAGACCACCGTGTCGACGGCGATCAGGCGTTCCAGGGCGGTCGCCGACTTGAGCAGGATGCCGCGCCGCAACAGGCGCCCGGAGGCGATCACCTGGACCACCGGAACGGCCAGCGCCAGGGCGCAGGGACAGGTGATGATGAGCACCGAGACGGCGGTCAGCAGGGCCTCCTGCCACGGCATGGAGGACAGCAGCAGCCAGCCGACGAAGGTCGCCAGGGCCATCAGGTGAACCACCGGCGCGTAATAGCGGGCGACGCGGTCGGCCAGGGCCACGTACTTGGCCCGGCCCTGCTCCGCCACTTCCATCATGCGGACGATCTCGGCCAGCAGGGTGCCCTCGCCGACGGCGCCGACGGTCAGGCGCAGCGGCGCCGTCAGATTGAGCGTCCCGGCGAAGACCGCGTCTTCCGGCCCCACCGACACCGGCACCGTTTCGCCGGTGATGAGACTGGTATCGACGTCCGAGCGTCCCTCGACGATGGTGCCGTCGACACCGATACGCTCGCCGACGGCGACCAGCACCGCCATGCCCGGCTCCAGCCGCGCCGGGGGCAGAAGGGCGCGGCTACCGTCGTCGCGCAGGACCGTCACCGCCTGGGCGCCCAGCGTCAGCAGGTGCTCGGCGGCGGAGCGGGCGCGCCCGCGCGCGCGGCTGTCCAGGTAGCGCCCGATGAGCAGGAAGAACAGCAGCGTGATGGAGGCGTCGAAATAGGCGTGGGGACCGCCGCGCGCCGTCTCCCACAGGCTCATCAGGGCGGCCAGCAGGACGGCGAGGGTGATCGGCACGTCCATGTTGGTCCGCCCATGGCGCAGGGCGGCGAGGGCGGAGCGGGCGAAGGGCCGGATGGCGTATCCGATGGCCGGAAAAGCCAGCAGGGCCGACAGCCAGTGGAACAGGTCGCGGGTGGCGACCACGTCCACCCCGGCCCAGACCGAGACCGACAGCAGCATGATGTTGCCGGCGGAGAACCCGGCCACCGCCATGCAGCGCAGCAGTTCCTTTTCGTGGCGCTCCGTCTCCCGCCCGAGCGCCGCCGGATCGTAGGGCACCAGGCGATAGCCGATGCGCGTCACCGGATCGATCAGGGCGTTGGCGCCCAGGTCGTCGCCACAGCCTTCGGGCGGGGTCCAGCGCAGGACGAGGCGCCGGGTGGTCATGTTGACGCGCGCCTGAAGGACGCCGGGCTGGCGCCGCAGCACCGTCTCGATCAACCAGACGCAGGCCGCGCAATGCAGCCCCTCGACCATCAGGTGAAGGCTGGCGGCGCCGTCGGCCTCGCGGCTGACGTGCGCGGTCATGTCGGGCGGCGCGTCGATGTCGTCGGGACGCAGCGATTTGGCGTCGGGGTCCAGGCAACGGCGCTGATAATAGGCCTCGAGCCCCAGGCCGTTGACCAGATCGTAGGCCGCCTTGCAGCCGCGGCAGCAGAAATACTCGCCGCCCGGGCTGCCGGGAAGGACCGGCTCGCCGCAATGGCGGCAAACCGGCTCCTCGGACTGGGACTCGGGGGACGCGGACGGGAACTCGGACAACGGCGTGGCCCTTGGCCAAACGGTGCAGGGAACGGACGTTACCGGATTTCGATGCGTTCCCGCAAACGGTAGGCGTCATCGCCGCGCGAGGCGACCAGCCGCACCTCCCACTGTCCGATCATCGGCAGGGCGACGGTCTTGCGATAGGTGCCGGGACCGTAGGGTTCAAGCCGGACGGTCTGGTCGTAGCCCGCCTGGGTGGGGCGGCGGACCTGGGCCTCGACGGCCAGGCCGTCGACCGGATTTCCCTGGGCGTCATGAACGACAAGCTCCAGGCGCGCCGGCGTGCCGTCGTCGGTGGTGGAGGCCTCCGACCGGGAGTCGAAGGCAACATCCCAGCCCAGGGCCTTCTGCCGTTCCTCGGCGGCGATCTGGGCGTTGTAGCTGTTGCCTTCTTCCCAGGCGTGGCGGGTTTCCAGGCCGTTGAAGGTGTCGGTGGCGAAGTACATCAGCGTGATGTTCACCGCCAGCACCACCAGGAAACCACCAACGAAGATATATGGGTACCACCATCCCTTAGGCCGTGCTTTGGCCATGCGTCTGCTCTCCAACTCGGGCGACCGGAGGCCGGCCCGCTGGATTAGCGGGCCGGACCGGCGAACAGGGTTTCGTGCTCGACCACCTCGCCGGTTTCCTTGTTCGTCAGGACGAACTCCAGGTCGGTGGCCTTACCGTCCAGACTGGTGACGGGCGCGGTCACATAGACGCGGAAGGACCCGACGGTATCACCGGCGACGGGCAGGTCGGCGGACTTTACCTCATCTTCGGCATAGCCGACCACCTTCAAGGTGGCGTTGTCGATTCCGGCCGAGGTCAGGGTGAATTCCTGTGGCTCCGACAGCATGTTCAGCACCTTGAAGGTGTAGCCGTTGCGGATGGAGCCGTCCGTCAGCGGCACGAAGAGCGGGCTGCGTTCGTGCAGGACGTTGATTTCCAGCTTCGAGCGGGTGCTCAGACCGAAGGTCATCACACCGGCGACCGCCGCCAGCATCACCGCGTAGACGATGGTGCGGGCACGCACGAAGCGGTACTTGGTCGGCTCGCCCTTGGCGCGGGCCACGGTGTTGTTGACGCTGTCATAGGTGATCAGGCCGCGCGGCAGGTTGAAGCGGTCCATGATCTCGTTGCAGGCGTCGATGCACAGGCCGCAGCCGATGCAGGCCAACTGGCTACCGTTGCGGATGTCGATGCCGGTCGGGCACGCCTGGACGCACAGGCCGCAGTCGACGCAATGGCCGCGGTCGGTGAAGGTGGCGTCCTTCTTGGCGAAGCCGCGCGGCTCGCCGCGCCACTTCTCGTAGGTGACGACCAGGCTGTCCTCGTCGAACATGGCGGCCTGGAAGCGCGGCCAGGGGCACATGTAGATGCACACCTGTTCGCGGGCCCACCCGGCGAGGACGAAGGTGAACCCGGCGACCAGCAAGGCGAAGACCAGGATGCCGGTGGAGGCCTGCCCGGTCAGCAGCTCCATGGTGGTCGACGGAGCGTCGTTGAAATAGATCACCCAGGTCCAGCCGGTGGCGAAGGAGATGGCCGCCCAGATGGCGATCTTCAACGCCTTGCGGCCCAGTTTGTTGAGGCTCCAGGGCGCGCGGTCCAGCTTGATGCGGGAGTTGCGGTCGCCTTCCAGCCAGCGTTCGACCTTGACGAAGACGTCGGTATAGACGGTCTGGATGCAGGTGAAGCCGCACCACACGCGCCCCAGAAGGGCGGTGATGAAGAACAGACCGATGGCGCCCAGGATCAGGACACCCGTCAGGTAGTAGATTTCCTGCGGCCAGATCTCCAGGCCGAAGATGTAGCCGCGGCGCCCGGCCATATCCAGGAAGATGGCCTGGTCGGGAGCGGTCGGCCCGCGATCCCAGCGCAACCACGGCCCGATCACGTAGACGCCGAGGAGAATGATGGCCGCCCAGTCCTTGAGGGACCGGAACATACCCTTCACATCGCGCGGATGGACTTTCTTGTATTCCGCGTAGAGGCTCTGCTTCTTCTGCGGCCCCCCGGCGGGCGGTTCCGCCTTGGGCGCGTCATCCTTCGCAGAGACCTTATCGGCTACCGTCATCTGCCCCGACCTTTCGCTGTGTCATGTCCGGTTGAGCCGCCCAGGGGCGGCGGGGGTCCGGCCCCGTTCTCACCGTCGTCCGCCGCGGCGGGCGTTCGGCTGGGAATGCCTTACCCGAAAACGTGTGAAACGTCTACCGTCGCACCGGCCGCGGTTCACCCCGCGGCGACGACCGCCCCGGCGGTCCCGGCGCGATGGAAGTATCCATCCCGCACTGTCAAGTCCAGCTTATAGAATTGGTATAGGTGAACGGCATTGAAAATGGTCAATGTCCGTCATGCGCCTTCCGCACCAGTCCCAGACCCGAAGCGCGGATCGAAAGGCCGAGGGAAGGTCCGGTTTCACGGCCCCTAAGGCTGAAAGCCGCCCGCGTCTTGGCGACGCGGGCGGCTCCCGGAAGCCTCTGGTCGGAGGCAAGAGGGTCCCCGGTTCCGAAGAACCGGGGTCAGGCTTGTCTTACTGACCACCACCCAGCGAGTGGACATAGACGGTCAGCATCTTGATGTCGGTCTCAGGGTTCAGGCGCTCACCCCAGGCCGGCATGACGCCGTGCGTGGGCTTGGTGACCTGAGCCACGACGCCGTCCTTGTCCATCGGCACGCCGTTGGCGGTGTACAGCCAGATCTGGTTGCCGAGCGCCGGGGCGCCGAGCATCTGGTTGCCATCGGACACGGCGCTCATGCCGTCGGAGGAGTGGCAGACCGCGCACTGCTCCAGGAACAGGTCCTGACCCGGACCAGCGGTCGGGTTGCCCTGGGCCATGGACAGAACGTAGTCGGCGACATTGGAGATTTCCTCGGCGGAGAGGAATTCACCGAAGGCCGGCATTTCCGAGATACGGGTGTCGGTCGACAGGTCGGACCGGATGCCGTACATCAGGGTCGTCTGGATCGAGTCCAGATCGCCGCCCCACAGCCATTCGTCGTCGGCCAGGGTCGGATAGCCCTTGGCGCCCGCGCCACCGGTCTGGTGACAGGGAGCGCAGTTTTCCTTGAACAGGACCTCGCCACCGGCCCGCGCATACTGGGTCAGCTCGGGATTGGAGGCGATTTCCGTCACGTCGCTCGACGCGATGGCGTCGATCAGGTCGGCGTGGGCCATCTTGGCCGCCGCCATTTCCTGCTCGACCTCGATACGGGAGTTGTACTCGCCGGTACCGCTGACGATGTCGTTGGACAGCGGCCAGGACGGATAGACCACCCAGTAGCCGATGGACCAAACGATACACGCGTAGAACACATACACCCACCACTTCGGGAGCGGCGTGTTCAGTTCCTTAATGCCGTCCCATTCATGGCCCGTCGTCGACTGGCCGGAAATGGCGTCCTTTTCAGGGGTTCCCGCCATCTTTTCGC
>CAZFRK010000067.1:0-11515 GCA_964521375.1 uncultured Rhodobacterales bacterium | reverse complement strand
CGCGGGCGGCGATCTCCGAATACGTGGACATCGCCCGGGCCTTCTACGACGGCCCCGAGTCCGGCATGGTCAACGCCGTCCTCGACCGTCTTGGGCGGCAGCTCCGTCCCGAGGAGATGGACGCCGGGCGACGGAAGACCCGGTCCGACGTGGGCGACGATGGCGCGACGGACTGAGTTCCAGCGCATCGCCGAGCTGTTCGCGCCCCTGAGCCGGGGCGCGCCGGGCGCGTTCGGACTGGAGGACGACGCGGCCCTGGTCGACGTTCCCGACGGTTGCGATCTGGTGGTGACCACGGACGCCATCGTCCGCGGCGTTCACTACCTGCCCGACGACCCGCCCGATCTGGTGGCGCGCAAGCTGATGCGCGTCAATCTGTCCGACCTGGCGGCCATGGGTGCCCGACCGGTCGGCGTCTTGACGGCCTGCGCCTTTCCCAAAGGCTTGGACGAATCCTGGATCGAGGGCTTCGCGGCGGGGCTCGCCGCCGATGTCGCGGCCTTCGGCTGTCCGCTTCTGGGCGGCGACACGGTGTCGATCGACGGCCCGGCGGTCTTTTCCCTGACGGCGCTGGGAGCGGTGCCGCGCGGCAGGACCTTGCGACGCACGGGCGCGCGGCCCGGCGACCTATTGGTGGTCAGCGGGACCATCGGCGACGGCGCCACGGGACTTCTCGCGGCGCGGGGCGCCCTGGAGGCTCCGGAAGCCGATCGTCTGTGGCTGGCCGACCGCTATCGCCTGCCGCGCCCACGTCTGGCGCTGGGGCAGGCCATTCTCGGCACCGCCACGGCCGGGCTGGACATCTCCGACGGCCTGCTCCAGGACGCCGGGCACATCGCCGCCCGGTCAGGCGTCGCGATCGAGATCGACGCCGAGGCCGTGCCGCTGTCCCCGGCGGTCCGCCGCCTTCTGGAGTCCTCTCCCGACTATCTCGAAACCATCGTTGGTGGGGGGGACGACTATGAGCTACTGTTCGCCTGGCCGCCGGAGCGTTCCGAAGACCTGTCGCGCTTGGGGCGCGACGTGCCCCTGACCGTCATCGGCAGGGTCGGGGCGGGGGAAGGGGTCCGTCTCCTCGACCGGAACGGTGTCGAGCGGCGCGTCGCCCGCCACGGATGGCGCCACGGCTGACGGCCCGAAGGGGGCGACCCGCATGATACGACTTCTCGTCATTGTTTTTGCCCTGATCGTCGCCATCGGCGCGGGACTCGGCGGCCTGATCCATTTCGGGATCCTACCCGATTTCACGGGCATGATCGTTCCGCCGGGCCAACGTGCCGCTTCCGAGGCCGTCGAGGAGGCACCGCCCGCGCCGCGCGTCGATCCCATCTTTTTCGACATGCCACCGCTGTTGGTGCCGGTCATTCAGGACGGCGAGTTGCAGCGCAATATCTTTATCGCCTTTCGTGTCGAGGTGACGCCCGGCGCCGAGGAGAAAGCGCGTATGCACATGTCTCAATTGCACGACGTTTATTTGCGCGCCCTTTACGACATCGTGCCGAAGCAGCTTAAAAAGCGGAAAACACTGGATCTTCGGCGCCTCAAGGCGCGTTTGATGGAGATTTCAGACCGTGTGACGGGGCCGGGCGTCATCGCCGACCTTGTGGTGCTCTCAGTGTTTGAACGATAATGAATAAGAGTTTGTTTTCCGTTTTCTAATGTTGCGCTGCGGCGAATATTCAAATGCGCCTAGATAACGAAGTGGCGGCGTCAATGGTTGTTTGACGACGAAGCGGGCAACGCTTGCGCGTTCGGGGTTTGTCTGCCACCCTTCCGACCCTTAGCCAAGTCTATGGGGGAGATAACCGAATGACTGCGGCGTACCTCTTCATCATTGTGTGCGGCTTGATCGCCCTCGGGTATGGTGCCTACGCCATCCGAGCCGTTATGGCGACCGAGCCGGGAACCGAGGAGATGCGTCGCATCGCCTCGGCGATTCAGGAAGGCGCTTCCGCCTATCTCAATCGTCAGTACAAGACTGTCGCCATCGTTGGCGTCATTATTGGTGCCGCCCTTGGTGTGCGCCTGGGATGGCACGTCGCCGTCGGGTACTTTATCGGCGCTATCTTCTCCGCCGTGGCCGGCTACATCGGCATGAACGTGTCGGTGCGCGCCAATGTCCGGACCGCCGAGGCCGCCCGTTCGGGTGGGCTTGCGCCGGCTCTGGACGTTGCCTTCCGGTCGGGGGCGGTCACCGGCATGTTGGTGGTCGGCCTGGGCCTGTTGGGAGTTGCGATCTACTACTTCCTGCTGCTGTGGGGTGGCATGGAAGAGCGGGCAATTCTGGAAGCCCTGGTGGCGCTGAGCTTCGGTGCGTCCCTGATCTCCATCTTCGCCCGTCTCGGCGGCGGCATCTTCACCAAAGGCGCGGACGTTGGCGCTGATCTGGTGGGCAAGGTGGAAGCCGGCATCCCCGAGGACGACCCGCGCAATCCGGCGGTGATCGCCGACAACGTGGGCGACAACGTGGGCGACTGCGCTGGCATGGGCGCCGACCTGTTCGAGACCTATGCCGTGACCGTGGTCGCCACCATGCTGCTTGGCGCCATCTTCTTCAACGGCGAAGGACAGACCATGATGATGGCCTATCCGTTGCTGGTGGGCGCCGTTTGTATTCTGGGCTCGGTTGTGGGCACCTTTTTCGTCAAGCTGGGCGCCAACAATGATGTCATGGGCGCCCTGTATAAAGGATTCATCGGATCGGCCGTCATTTCAGCCGCTCTGATTGCTGTGATGACCTTCCTGCTGTATGGGGGCGCTGGCTTCGCCATGGGCGAGGCGGGAGCCATGGTCGGAGCTTGGCAGCTTATCGGTTGTGCCGTTACGGGCTTGGCCGTGACCGGGCTGATCGTCTGGATTACCGAATATTACACCGGCACCAATCATCGCCCGGTGAAGTCGGTAGCCCAGGCGTCGACCACGGGCCATGGCACCAATGTCATCCAGGGCCTGGCCGTTTCCATGGAAGCGACCGCCTTGCCGGTGCTGGTGATCGTGGTCGGCATTCTGGTCTCTTTCAGCTTGGCCGGTTTGTTCGGTATCGCCATCGCGGCGACGACCATGCTCGCCTTGGCTGGCATGGTGGTGGCATTGGACGCCTTTGGTCCGGTGACCGATAACGCCGGTGGTATCGCCGAGATGGCGAATCTTCCCGAGGAAGTGCGGACGATCACCGATGCCTTGGACGCCGTTGGCAACACCACCAAGGCGGTGACCAAGGGCTATGCCATCGGCTCGGCGGGTCTCGCCGCGCTGGTGCTGTTCGCAGCTTATACCGAAGATCTGCACCACTACTTCCCTGATCTGAACCTTCAGTTTGGTTTGCAAAACCCCTACACGGTGATCGGCCTGTTCATCGGTGGTCTGATGCCGTACCTGTTCGGGGCGCTCGGTATGCAGGCCGTGGGCCGCGCGGCGGGGTCGGTCGTCAACGAAGTGCGACGGCAGTTCCGCGAAATCCCCGGTATCATGGAAGGTACTGGCAAGCCCGAATACGGCACTTGCGTGGACATGCTGACCAAGGCGGCGATCAAGGAAATGATCGTGCCGTCCCTGCTGCCCGTTCTGGCGCCGATTGTGCTCTACTTCGTGATCCTGTTCATCGGCGGTCAGGCGGCGGCGTTCACCGCGCTTGGCGCCATGCTGCTGGGGACCATCGTGACAGGCCTGTTCGTGGCGATCTCGATGACCTCGGGTGGCGGTGCCTGGGATAATGCCAAGAAGTACATCGAGGACGGCAATTTCGGCGGTAAGGGCTCGGAGGCCCATAAGGCCGCCGTTACCGGTGATACCGTCGGCGATCCGTACAAGGACACCGCGGGTCCGGCCATCAACCCGATGATCAAGATCACCAATATCGTGGCTATCCTGCTGCTCGCCTTGATCGCCGCCTGACCGGGCGCTTCGGGGACAAGGATACAGGGCGCCGGAGAGGCTTCTCCGGCGCCCTTCTTCTTGGCGAGGTCTCGCGGGGGGGCGACCGTCCGGGGCGGGAGTGGGCCGAGGTAACCTCGCGCGCCGCGCGGTGGAACGGCGGCGTCAGTCGGTATTGAAGCGGCCCAGGTTGCCCAGAAGCTGCTGGATCAGGTTCATTTCCTGTCCGGCGGTCGGGGTCTTGCGATCGACGACGGACAGTTCGGTGCCGTCTTCCTTGTCCAGCAGGCGCACCGAGTCGACGATGCCGGTCTGGTCGAAGGTGATGGCGACGATCTGGCGGGCCAGTTCCTCGGTCGGCCAGACCGCGAACTGTTGGGTCCGCGAGCCGATGTAGAACCAGGTTTCCTGGTTGTCGAAGAGGGACGTGGTGGACGGCGTGCCGAGAGCCGACGTCACCTGCGCCTGCGACGACTGTCCGACCTGGATGCTGTTCAGGGCGGCCTGCGGCGGCAGGTTGCCGCGCGTATAGACGTCCGGATCGCAGGCGGCCAACCCGGCGGCCAGGACGATCACGGCGGCGGTCGCGCCGAGGCGGCGGCGGAGACGAGTCGGTAGGGCGGTGGAAAGCCGGACCATGGTTCCTCGATCTATGATGGCGAAGGGCCTTTGGGCCTTATAGCGTCTGTTTCCGGCGAAGGGAAGTTGCCCCGCGCCGCCGACTACCCTAAATCTTCCCTTCACGCGCCTTTTCCAGGCTTCGCCGGACAAGGGCGCCACGTCTTTCTGTATCGAGGTGTCCCGTGCTGTTCCGCCTGTTCAAGGGGCGCCGATGGAGCGAGGCGGCGGAAGCCGTCTATGCCGCCATCGTGCGTCAATCGCGCCATCCCGACTTCTATACCCGTCTGGGCGTCGCCGATACGGTGGACGGGCGTTTCGACATGATCTGCCTGCACGCGGCCCTGGTGATCCGCCGCCTGACGGCCGAAGGCGGCTCCGGCCCCGAAGTGGCCCAGAAGGTGTTCGACGTCATGTTCCGGGACATGGACCGCTCGCTGCGGGAAATGGGCGTCGGCGACCTGAGCGTCGGCAAGCATGTCAAGCGCATGGCCAAGGCGTTCTACGGGCGGGCCGCCGCCTACGAGCAGGGCTTGGCCGAAGGGCGGGAGGTTCTGGAAGGCGCCTTGCGCCGCAACCTCTACCGCGAGACCGAGGTGAGCGACGCGCGGGTCCATGCCATGGCGACCTATGCCGCGGCGCAGGCGGCGGCCTTTGAGGCTCAACCCTTGGAGCGCATTCTGGACGGCGCCCTTGGCTTCGTCGAGGACGTGCCGATGGTGGCCGGGCAAGAGGAAGGGAGCGTGGCATGAGTGGGCAGGATGTGGCTTCGGACCCGATCGCGCCGGAATTCTCCCGTCCCGTCGATGTCGAGCGGCTGGATGGCAAGATGCGCGTGGAACGCCTGGAAGCGACCGAGGAGGAGCGCCGGGCCGTCGCCGGGCGCCTGGGCCTCGACGCCCTGGAGGCCCTGACCGCCGAGGTGCGCCTGTCGCTTCTGGCGCACGGCGACTTCGTGCGGGCGGAGGGGCGGTTCAGCGCCCGCGTGCGACAGACCTGCAGCGTCACCCTGGCGCCGGTGGTCTCGACGCTGGAGGAGTCGTTCTCCCGCACCTACGGCTTCGTGGATGTCGAAGAGGCGAAACCCGGCCAGGAAATCGAGTTGGAACCCGAGGGAGAGGAGCCTCCCGACCCGATCCTCGAAGGAATGGTTGACCTGGGCGAGCTTGTGGTAGAAGAACTGAGCTTGGCGGTCGATCCCTTCCCTCGGGCCGACGGCGCGGTTTTCGACGCCGCCGCCGCCGGAGTGGCCGAGGATAAGGAAAATCCGTTCGCCGTGCTCGCGAAGCTGCGAAAAGACAACGGCTGAGGCCGGACCCAGGCCATCTCGAAGGTGCTTCCTGTTGCTTGTGAGGCAATGGTTGCACCCGGAGGTGTTTTTGTTTAATAAGGCTGGCTTTCCGGTCACGCCCCCCGAATTTTTGAGAGTTACGGAAATGGCTGTTCCCAAGAAGAAAGTCTCCAAGTCCCGCCGCGACATGCGTCGTGCGCACCACGCGGTCTCCGCCGGCGCCCACGCCGAGTGCCCGAACTGCGGCGAGCTGAAGCGCCCGCACCATGTGTGCGGTTCCTGCGGCCACTACGATGGCCGTGAGGTCGAGGTCGCCGAAGCGGTCTAAAGAGTATGCGTGGTCCGGCGCGGCGGCTTGAACCGAATGCCGCCGCCTCGGACGCGCCCTGATGCGAGGGTTGGTGTCTTGAGCGATCCGCTCGTTCTCGCGCTTGATGCCATGGGAGGCGACAAGGCTCCCAAGGCGATTGTCAAGGGCGTCAAGATTGCGCGGAAACGCTACCCGAACGTGCACTTCCTGCTGTTCGGGGATGAAGCGAAACTTGAGCCGCTTCTGAAGAAGAAGCTGCGCAAGGTCTGCACGATTCGTCACACTCCCGATGTCGTCACCAATGAGGCCAAGCCGACCCAGGCGCTTCGCTCGGGCCGCAACAGCAGCATGTGGCTGGCGATCAAGGCCGTGAAGGACGGCGAGGCGGCGGGTGTCGTCTCGGCGGGCAACACGGGCGCCCTCATGGCCATGGCCAAGCTGTCGCTCCGCACGCTGCCCGGGATCGACCGCCCGGCCCTGGCCCAGCTCCTGCCGACCACGGCGGGGGAGAGCGTCATGCTCGACCTCGGCGCCAATACCGAATGCGCGGCCAACAATCTGGTCGAGTTCGCGGTGATGGGCGAGGTCTTCGCCCGCACGCTGCTGGGACTCGCCCGCCCGACGGTCGGCCTGCTCAACATCGGCTCCGAGGAATTGAAGGGGACCGAGGCCCTGCGTCAGGCGGCGGCGACGCTGCGTGAGCAGGCTCCGGAGACCATGGATTTCCGCGGGTTCATCGAAGGCAACGACATCGGCGCTGGGGTCGTGGACGTGGTCGTCACCGACGGCTTCACCGGAAATGTCGCCCTGAAGACCGCCGAGGGAACGGCCAAGCTCTACAGTCAGTTCCTGCGCGACGCCTTCCAGTCCAGTCTGGTCGCCAAGGTCGGCTACCTTCTGGCGCGTTCCGCCCTCGACAAGGTCAAGGTGCGGACCGATCCCCGCCGCTACAACGGCGCCATGTTCCTGGGTCTCAACGGCATTTGTGTGAAGAGCCACGGCGGAACCGATCATATCGGCTTCGCCAACGCCATCGGCGTCGCCGTCGACCTGATCACCAACGATCTGAACGCCAAGATCAAGGAAGAGTGCCGGGCCTTCGGCGATCACGGACAGCCGGTCGAGGCCGCCGCTCCGGACGACGCCGAAGGGGCCGACACCACCCCTCCCAGGGCAGCGCAGGGCTAATGATCATTCGCAGCGTTATCGCGGGCACCGGCTCCTATCTGCCCGAGCGCGTCATCTTCAATGCCGAGATGGCGAAGCTCGTCGATACCACGGACGAATGGATCGTCGAGCGGACGGGGATCCGGCAGCGCCATATCGCGGCGGAGGGGGAGACCACCTCCGACCTCGCGATCGAGGCCGCCGAACGGGCCTTGGCCGCGGCCGGCGTGCGGGGCCATGAGGTCGACCTGATCGTCCTGGCCACGGCGACCCCGGACCAGACCTTCCCGGCGACGGCGACCCGCGTGCAACGTCACCTGGGATGCTTCGGCGTTCCGGCCTTCGACGTCCAGGCCGTCTGCTCCGGCTTCATCTATGCCCTGACGGTGGCCGACAATTTCGTCAAGGCGGGGCAGGCCAAGAGCGCCCTGGTCATTGGCGCCGAAACCTTCTCCCGCATCCTGGACTGGACCGACCGCGCCACCTGCGTGCTGTTCGGCGACGGCGCCGGAGCGGTCGTCCTGCGCGCCGAAGAGGCCGAGGGCGGGCGCGATGACCGCGGCATCCTGACGACCCATCTTCATGCCGACGGCCGCCACCAGGAGATGCTCTACGTGGACGGCGGGCCGTCCTCGACCCAGACCACCGGCCATTTGCGCATGCAGGGGCGCGAGGTGTTCCGCCATGCCGTCGTCAATCTGGCCGCCGTGGTCGACGAGGCGCTGGCGGCGACCGGCTTCACCGCCCAGGACCTGGATTGGATCGTTCCCCATCAGGCCAACCGCCGGATCATCGACGGGACGGCCCGTAAGCTGGGGATCGTGCCGGAGAAGGTGGTCGTGACCGTCGATCGCCACGCCAATACCTCGGCGGCGTCGATTCCCCTGGCCTTGACGGAAGCCGTGACCGATGGCCGCGTCAAGGCCGGTGATCTGGTCCTGCTGGAAGCGATGGGCGGCGGATTCACCTGGGGGTCGGCCCTGATCCGCATGTAGCGGCGCAAGGCCGTCGGACGGCGGCCCGCCTGGGAATTCCGCGACCGTTTCGGCACCGTACCCCAGGACTTGAACGCTGTACGAAGACCGCGCTTCAACTCTTTGATATTGACGGTTTTATAAGCCGGCGTTACCGTCGTTGTCAGATTTGACCGATGGGACGGGCAAGGCGATGTCGCAGCGAACCATCACGCGGGCGCAGTTGAGCGAGGCGGTCTACCAGGAGGTCGGCCTGTCGCGCAATGAATCCGCGGAGCTTCTCGAAATGGTTTTGGACGAGGTCTCCAAGGCGCTCGCCGATGGCGAGACCGTGAAGATTTCCTCCTTTGGCAGTTTTTCCGTGCGCCAAAAGGGGCAGCGGGTGGGGCGGAACCCCAAGACGGGCGAGGAGGTACCGATCCTGCCTCGCAAGGTCTTGGTGTTCCGACCGTCGCAGCTGCTCAAGGCCCAAATCAACGCGGGCGGCACGGAGGCTAAGGCGTAATGGGAAAGGCGATGCCGCACGAGCAGGGGCCCCAGAACGACGGGGCGCAGCAGGACGCGCGCCGCGGGAAGTCGGAAGCGGCCTTCCGCACCATCAGTGAAGTGGCCGACGACCTGGACGTGCCCCAGCATGTCCTGCGGTTCTGGGAGACCAAGTTCAACCAGATCCGTCCCATGAAGCGGGGCGGCGGGCGCCGCTACTACCGTCCGGAAGACGTCGCCCTGCTGAGGCGTATCCGCGGTCTGCTCTACGATGACGGCTTCACCATCAAGGGCGTTCAGAAACTCCTCAAGGAAGGGGCCATCAAGCCCGCTCCCATGGGGGAGGACGCGCCGCCGCCGCCGAAGACGGCGGACCTGATCGCCGCCGTCGAGCACAAGGCCTCCACCGACGGCCTGGACGGTCATGCGCGCGCCGTGATCGGCGAGGTCATAGCCGACCTGTGCGACATCAGGGACAGCTTGAGGAAACCAGCTTAACGGACTGGTTTTAAAGACAACCAGCTTTTTTGCAAAAAGGTGTCTTTGGCGTGTTGCGTCCTCGGCCCGGTGTGGCTATAGTGCGCGCCTCGCCGGGACACCGGTGCCCCCTGCGGGTCTTCACGACCCGCGAATTCGAAGGCCCCTGGGCCTTCACGGTCGGAGCGTAGCGCAGCCTGGTAGCGCACTTGACTGGGGGTCAAGGGGTCGTGGGTTCAAATCCCGCCGCTCCGACCATTCTCTCCCCAATAGCCGTCACGGAACGTGGGCGCGGCTCTGCCGCGCCGTACGGTCGTGGACCTTATCGCGGGGCGCATGTCCCAGGCCTTGCGTCGCCCCAGCTCAGCGCCTAGACAAGGTGACGCGAGGCGTCGGTCCGATGCCTGATCTTCCCTCGGAATGAGGATGTTCGATGGCGCATCGTGTGACCGCCTTCATCACGCCGCACGGCTATGGTCACGCGGCGATCGTGACGTCGGTCCTGAACGCCTTGTGGCGCCGCCGCTCCGATCTCTCCATCACCTTGGTCTCGACGGTCCCGGAGGCGGTG
This sequence comes from uncultured Rhodobacterales bacterium, assembly GCA_964521375.1. Classification (GTDB taxonomy): domain Bacteria; phylum Pseudomonadota; class Alphaproteobacteria; order Rhodospirillales; family Rhodospirillaceae; genus CAZFRK01. Next base: position 1,748 of record CAZFRK010000067.1, on the reverse strand, counting down.
CTTCGCCAGCGGATGAACGCGCCCTTCGCTTACGTCGCCCATGCCGGAGCGGCGGATTTCGGGCTGCTGATGACCTCCTCCACCGATGTCCTGGCGGCGGAGAGCCTGCGGGCCTATCAGACCGCGCATCGCGACTGGGAGGCGCTGGTGGAGGCCGAGGCGGCGGTCCTGCGACGGACGCGGGCCGATGTCGTTCTGTCCTCGGCGGGATACGCCTGTCTGGCGGCGGCGCGGCGCCTGAATATACCGGCGCTGGCCGTCGGGCCGTTTTCCTGGCTGTCCATCGCCGAGGCCTTCTTCCGGGAACGGCCCGGGGCCGATGCGGTCCTTGCCCAAATGCGCGCCGCCTACGAGGGGGCGGAGGCCGTTCTGGAGACCGCCCCGGCGGTCCCCAGTGGCTTCTCCAACGCGGTCGCCGTCGGGCCGGTCGGCGGGCCGGTCGCGGCGGACCGGCGAGCCACGCGTGAGCGGTTGGGGTTGGCGCCGTCGGACATCCTGGCCCTGGCCTCGATGGGTGGGATTCCCGACCAGTTGGATATGACGTGTTGGCACCGCCCTGGCGTCCGCTGGCTGACCAGCGGCGGCGCCGCGCCGTCAGGCATCACGCCCGTCGCGGAGGTCGGACTGAGTGTCGCCGAGGCCGTGGCCGTGGCCGACGTGGTTTTGACCAAGCCGGGATACGGAACCTTCGTCGAGGCGGCCTGCGCGGGAACCCATATCCTCTATAAGGCGCGTCCGGATTGGCCGGAGACCGCCGGGCTTCACGCCTGGGCGGCGCGGCACGTCGGCGTGGAATGTATCGAACCCGATACGATTACCTCCGGAGCCTTCGCGGATAAACTGCATAAGTTGGTTCAGGTGCCGACGCAACCGTTGCCGGACCCGAGCGGAAACGTCCAGGTCGCGGATATCCTGCTGAAATATATAGATTTTAAATCGTTCGCCTAGTCGCCGAGGATGGCCCGACCGTCGTCGGTCAGCTTACAGATCAGCCAATCCGGCTTCAAAGGATTGGCGAACCAGGGTTCGGCCCAGCCATGCTCCAGGCACGCCTGGACCATCTGCAAATTGACCCTTTGGCCGTCCTCATCAAAGAGCGGCAGCTTGCCCCCGGGCTGGTCCAGGCCACGGCTCAACCACGCCCGCTGCGCCGCGCTTGGCGTACGGTGTCCCGCCGACTCATTGATTTTCTTGCCTTTCCGCCCCATCCTCGGCTCCTGGCTCTGGTCCGACCGGGCCAAGATAGGCCAAGCGGCAGGAGAGAGTCCATGAAGCGTTGCATCGTCTATATGACCGCCGCCGATCGCGAGGCGGCGCTGCGGATCGGTCGTTTGCTCGTGGCCGAGCGCCTGGCGGCCTGCGTCAATATCCTTGGCGCCGTCACCTCGGTCTACGAATGGGATGGGGCGGTGGAGGAGGGCGAGGAAATCGCCTTTATCGCCAAGACGTCAGAAGATCGTATTAAAGCATTGTCTGAGCGCGTCAAGGCGGTGCACGACTATGATTGTCCCTGTGTCGTCGCCCTGCCGCTGACGGGAGGAAACCCCGCCTTCCTGGACTGGATCGGAGACCAGACGCGGGCGGAATGACCAGGAGTTCCGAGAAAGAAGGTTAGAACTGTCATATAAGCCATTATCAGAGAAGGTTATTTCATGGGGAGAAGAACCGTCGCGGTGGCCTGGGCGGCGATGCCCTCCCGCCGACCGGTGAACCCCAGGGCTTCCGTGGTGGTCGCCTTGACGCTCACC
>CAZFRK010000066.1:0-11594 GCA_964521375.1 uncultured Rhodobacterales bacterium | reverse complement strand
TTGTCGGGTACGGTGGAAACCGTGACCGGTCGCAAGGTCGCCTTTTGCGTCATGACCGACGACAAGACCGAACGGGCCGCATACGCGGCGCTGCCGTTCAAGGACCGCGCCGTGGAGCGTCCGACTTACCGCGCGTGGCGCAAGGCCGCCCTGGAGACGGAACAACGGTTGATCGCCGGATGGAGAGAACGATCAACGCCCTGAGCACCGTTCGACCGAGTACCGGCCATCACACCTGAACCGCGCCGCGCATACGCTGGGCGGTGCCCCGAAAATCCTCGATCGCCACGTGGAAGGCGTCGAGAAGGCGCGGCATGTCGGCGGAATAGCGTTCCACGGTCCGGCTGAAGTCGCGCGCCGACCGTCGGGTGCACCGGGCCTGCCGGACCAGCGGGTCCACGACGCAGTCCGGACACCCGGACAAGCTCATGCAGGCATCATTGCTGACGGCGAAGCAGCTTTCTTTCATGGAAGAATTGAAGACCTGCATTTTGTCCTCCCGGAGTTCCGTCAATCGCTACGCAAACCTACAATTGCAAGATTTCGACCAGAACAACGTTCGGGACCTAATGGATTGATAAATGTCAATCCTTCGACGCGGTCGGCATCAGCCGACCAGGAAGCGAACGCCGTACACTCGCAATGTGCGAGGCGCCGACTCCCGGAATGCGAATAGTTGCACGCCGTTCTTAACTTTTCGCCGCCGCTCACGCGGCACGGATGGACCGGTAGTACCGCCACAGCAGGAGCGCGGCCATGCTCCGCCATGGACGCCAGGCAAGGGCGATCTCGTCCATCCGCGCTGGTCCGGGCCGCTCCGGCAATTCCAGGAGGCGCTGGGTCGCAACCTGCAAGGCAAGGTCGCCCGCCGGCCATACATCGGGGTGGCCGAGGCAAAACATCATGTATATGTCGGCGGTCCACCGCCCGATGCCGGGAACGGCGGTCAAATCCCGGCGAACGGCCGCGTCGTCCGGTTCGCGCGCCAGGGCATCCAGATCCAGGGTCCCGTCGACCACGGCGCGGGCTAGGGCGCGCGCATAACGGATTTTCGGACGGCTGAGGCCGCAGGCCCGCAAGGTTTCGTCGGAGGCCGCCGCGACGCCGTCCGCCGTGACGCATCCGAGCGTCGCTTCCGTCCTGGCCCAGATCGCCGCCCCGGCGGCGACGGAGACCTGCTGTTCGGCGATGATGCGCAACAGGGCCGCGAAGCCACCCGCCCGCGCCCTCGGCTCCGGCGCGCCGACCAGATCATGGGCGCGCCGGAGCCGGGAGTCGCGGGCGATCAGGCCCTGAAGGGCGGCTTGATCAGTCACCCTTCCCCAGGATCTTGGGCACGTGGTTCAGACGCAGGCGATAGGCGTCCGGCATGCGCGAGCCGAGCAGTGGACGCAGGTACATGCGGAAGGCGTCGGTCACGTCGGTCCCGCTGTCGGCGATGAACTCGTCGGGCATCACCTTGGTCTTGCCCGCCACGTCGCGCAGCGGCGAAAGTTGATAGTCGACGCTGTAGAAGCCGGTGCGGTGGATGGTGACGGAGCCGTCGACGCCTTCCCACATGGCGTATTGCACGGCCTTCTCGCCGACTTCGCGGGCCTCGCGCTGGTCGACGTCGGAGACGCAGCCGACGAAGGACCGCTGAAGGTACCCGAGGGTGTCGCCGCGCACCCGCTTGAAGCCCAACTTTTCCTTGATCGTCGAGGTCAGCAAGTCGGCCAGGGCGCCGTTGCCCGAAAGCTGAACGTTGCCGTGGGCATCGTGTTCCACTTCCTTGGCCAGCTTGACGGCGATGGGCGTCCCATCGGCGTCATGAACGCCTTCCGACACGGCGATCACGCAGCGACCGTACTTCTCCATGGTCGCCTTGACGTCGGACAGGAAGGCGTCGATGGAGAAGCTCCGCTCCGGCAGATAGATGAGGTGCGGGCCATCGTCCGGGAACTTCTTCCCCAGGGCGGCGGCGGCGGTCAGGAACCCAGCGTGGCGCCCCATGACGACGCCGATGTAGACGCCCGGCAGCGCCCAGTTGTCCAGGTTGGCGCCCATGAACGCTTGGGCGACGAAGCGGGCCGCCGACGGGAACCCCGGCGTGTGGTCCGTCACCATCAGGTCGTTGTCGATGGTCTTCGGGATATGGATGCAGCGCAGGTCGTAATTAGCCTTGGCCGCCTCCTCGGACACGATGCGCACGGTGTCGGAGCTGTCGTTGCCGCCAATGTAGAAGAAGTTGCCGATCTCGTGGGCCTTCAGGACGCGGAAGATTTCCTGGCAATAGGCCAAATCCGGCTTGTCACGGGTCGAGCCGAGCGCCGAGGACGGCGTCTGGGCGACCATTTCCAGGTTGTGGGTGGTTTCCTGCGTCAGGTCGAGGAATTCCTCGTCGATGATGCCGCGCACGCCATGAAAGGCCCCGTAGACCTTCTCCACTTCCCGGAACTTCCGGGATTCCAGGACGGCCCCGACCATGGACTGGTTGATGACGGCGGTGGGACCGCCACCCTGGGCAACGAGAACCTTACGATTGCGGGAGGCTTTGGCGTCGGTCACGGCAGTGGCTCCTGACGGGGGAATCATACGGGCGCATCCTGCCCCCACCGCCTCCCGGAGGCAAGCATGACGAACCGCCCGGCGTCGTGGGGACGCCCGGAAATCCGGGCCGGGCGGATGGGACTGCCCAGAGGCGTCAGCTCCGCCCGCGCGAAATCGACTTGGACAGCAGGATCACCGGCAACAGTCCCACGACGACGATGGACAGGGCCGCCAGGGCGCTTTCCTCCAGACGTTCGTCGCCCGCGTATTGGAACACGTAGGTCGCCAGGGTATCAAAATTGAAGGGCCGCAACAGCAGGGTGGCGGGAAGTTCCTTCATGCAATCGACGAAGACCAGGAGGGAGGCGGTCAGCAGACTACCGCGAATGATCGGCGCGTGAACCCGCCACAGGACCCCGCCCGGACTCTGACCGAGCGTCCGGGCGGCCATGTCGAGCGTCGGCTTGACCCGCCCCAGTCCGGCCTCGACGGTGCCGTAGCTCAGCGCCAGGAAGCGGACCACGTAGGCGAACATCAGACCGGCCACGCTGCCCGACAGAAGCAGTCCGGTGGCGACGCCGAATTCGGCGCGCGCCAAGGCATCCAGCCAGTTGTCGAAGGCGCCGAAAGGCACCAGGACGCCAATCGCCAGGACGGCGCCCGGCACCGCGTACCCCAGGGAGGCGAAGCGCACCGCGACCCGCAGAAGGTTCCCTTTCCCCAGTCGCACCGCATAGGCCATGAACAGCCCCAGCACCATGGCCAGACCCGCCGCCCCACCCGACAGCAACAGGCTGTTGAGCGCATAGTCCAGGAATCCGCTGGTCCAGGAGTCGGCGAACCGTCCGGCGGCGTAGACCGCGAGTTGGACGCCCGGCACCACGAACCCCAGGACGACCGGCAGAAGACAGGCGAGGAAGGCCGCCCCCTGACGAACCGGGCCAAGGGTCAGCAGGACGATCGGCGCATGCTTGACGCCGGTGTTGTGATAACCCTTCTTGCGCCGCCCGAAGCGTTCCAGCAGCAAGAGCGCCAGGACGAAGGCCAGCAGGACCAGGGCGACCTGGGCGCCGCCGCCACGATTGCCCATCAGAAGCCAGACATTGTAGATGCCCGCCGTCAGGGTCCGAACCGCGAAATAGTCCACGGTGCCGTAGTCGTTGATGGTCTCCATCATCACCAGCGCCAGACCGACGACGATGCTGGGTCGCGCCAGGGGCAGGGCCACGCGCCGGAACGCCCCCCAGGGCGAGCAGCCCAGGGTCCGACTGACCTCAAGGACGGCGACGGACTGCTCCAGGAAGGCAGACCGCGCCAGCAGATAGACGTAGGGATAGAGTACCAGGGTCAGCATGCTGACCGCGCCGCCAAGGGACCGGATGTCCGGGAACCAATAGTCGCGCGCCGTCCGCCACCCGAACAGGTCACGCATCATGCCCTGGAGCGGCCCGGCGTATTCCAGAAGGTCGGTGTAGACGTAGGCGATGACGTAGGCGGGAACCGCCAGGGGGGCCAGCAACGCCCATTCGAACACCTTGCGACCGGGAAACCGGGTCATGGTGACGAGCCACGCCGTCCCGGTACCGATCACGAAGGTTCCGGCGCCGACCCCGACCATGAGCAGAAGCGTGGTCTGGACGTAACGCGGAAGGACCGTGTCCAGCAGATGCGGCCAGATATTCTCGGTCGGGAAGAGCGCCAGCCACACCACCGCCGCGATGGGCACCAGGACCACGGCGGCGATCAGTAAGGTGCCCAGCGTCCAGCCGTCCAGGCGTGGGAGCGGACCGCGCCGCGTCCCAGCGCCGGATGGCTCGGGTCGCGGTCCGGGAGAGGCCGGAACGGCCAAGACGTCGGTGGAGGCTTCGGTGGATCCGGCGGCCATGCTGTCTCCCGTGGAGACGCGGGACGACCGTCAAGCGGCGTACCGGCGGTCTCCCCCGTCGGCGGTCAGGGACCGGCGTTGTAATCCAGCTCGTTGACCATGCGCAGCGCCTCGTCCCGATACTGGGCGATGGACAACAGGGCATGGTCGTCGGCCTTGAAGGTGCCCCAGCTGGCGACCATCTCCGCCCAGGGCACGCCGGGCTTCACGGGGTATTCGAAATTGGCTTCGGCGTAGAGCCGCTGGGCCTCCTCGGAGGTCAGGAACTCCATCAAGGCGACCGCGTTCTCACGGTTGGGCGCCGCCTTGGTCATGACCACGCCGGAGATGTTGACGTGCGTCCCGTGGCTGTCCTGGTCGGGGAAGACGATGCGCACCGATTCCGCCCAGGCCCGCTGGTCCGGATCGGTCATCATCTTGCCCATGTAGTAGGTGTTGCCGACGGCGACATCGCATTCGCCTTCCTTCACGGCCTTGACCTGGGCACGGTCGTTGCCTTGCGGCTTGCGGCCCAGGTTCGCCTTCACGCCGTCCAGCCAGGTCCGGGTCTTTTCCTCGCCGTAGTTGTTGATCATCGCCGCGATCAGGCCGATGTTGTAGGCGTGGTCTCCGGCGCGGGTGCAGACTCGGCCCTCCCACTTGGGATCGGCCAAATCCAGGTAGCTGTCGATGGCGCCCTCCTCGACCCGATCCTTGGATACATAGAGGACGCGGGCGCGGCTGGTCAGGGCGTACCACTCGCCGTTCTCGCCCCGATAGGCGGCGGGAACGTTGGCCTTCAAGGTGTCGGTGGACACCGGCTGGACGAGGTCATCGTCGATCAGGTCGGCCAGGCGTCCGATATCCACGGTCAGCACCAGATCCGCCGGGCTGTTGGCGCCTTCGGCCTTGAGACGTTCCTGAAGTCCCTTTTTGGCGAAGACCGTGTTGACGGCGATACCCGTCTTTTCCGTGAAGGCGTCCAGGATGGGCTTGATCAGCTCTGGTTCACGGTTGGTGTAGATGTTCACCGCCCCCCCCGACGCCGCGGTGGCGCCGGCGGCTCCCAAGGCGGTGGCCGAGGCGGCCAGGGTGAACAGACTGTTCCGGAACCAAGACATGATCAAACTCCCTCGTGGCGGTCCTCTTGGGGCGGCAAGCGGCATGGCCGCGCGACCCTCCACCGAAGTACCAATACCCACGCGGCCATTCAAGTTATTTTCTGCAAGCGTTTCGCATTCTCATGGTCAACAGGTCTTGTTCGGTTCGGCCATGAAATAACGGCCCCGCCGGAACACCGGCGGGGCCGACCCTTGGCCTTCGTGACGCAATCGCCCGTCAGGCGTCGGTCTGCTGGAACACCGAACCGCCGTGCTCCGCCGTCTCACGACCGGGAAGGATCAGGTTGAGCACCAAGCCGATCACCGTCGCCAGCGCGATATTGGACACCTTGAAGGCCTCGCTGACGCTCACTTCCAGACCACCGATGCCGATTACCAGGATGACGCTGGCGATGATCAGGTTCCGCTTGCGGCCCAGGTCGACATGGCGGTCGATCATCATGCGCATGCCGCTGGCCGCGATGACACCGAACAGCAGCATGGAAACGCCGCCCATCACCGGAACGGGGATGCTCTGGATGAAGGCGGAGACGGTCCCCAGGAAACCGAACAGGACGGCCAGGCAGGCCGCGCCGCCAATGACCCAGACGCTCATGACGCGGGTGATGGCGATGACGCCGATGTTCTCGCCGTAGGTCGTATTGGGCGGTCCGCCCAGGAAACCGGCCAGCATGGTCGCCAGACCGTCGCCGAGGATGGAGCGGTGCAGGCCCGGTTCCTTGAGGAAATTCCGCCCCGTCACGCGCGACAGCACCATCTGGTCGCCCAGATGCTCGGTCATGGTGACCAGGGCCACCGGGGCGATGATCAAGATGGCCGACAGGGACACGGTGAAGGGCGCGGTGACGCCGGGAATGATGAAGTCGGGAACCACGAAGAGCGGCGCCGCCATGACCTTGCCGAACTCGATCATCCCGGCGGCCAGACCGGCCAGGTACCCGGCGGCGATCCCGAACAGGACCGGCACTAGGGCGAAGACTCCACGCAACCACATGCTGGCGGCGACGGTCACGCCGAGAGCCACCAGCGCGACGACGACATTGGTCATGTCGTAGGCGTCTCCCGTCCCCTTGGTCGCCATGCCGACGGCGATCGGCGCCAGGGACAGACCGATGGACATGATGACCGGGCCGACGACCACCGGCGGCAACAGGCGCAGCAGCCAGTCCACGCCGGACGTCCAGATGAAGAAGGCCACCACGACATAGACCAGCCCGGCGACGACGGCGGCGACCAGCGCCCCCTCGACTCCCGCGACCTGGGTGGCGGCGATCAACGGCGCGATGAAGGCGAAGGACGACCCCAGATAAGCGGGAATGCGGCCCCGGGTCAGAACGATGTAGACCAGCGTGCCGAGACCGCTGGTCACCAAGGCGACCGCCGGATTCAGCCCCGTCAGGAAGGGCACCAGAATGGTGGCGCCGAACATGGCGAAGAGATGCTGGGCCGACAGAGCCAGCCAGGTCGGCGGCTTGGGCCGTTCATGGACGTCCAGGATAGGCGTGACTTGACCGCTCATGGGATTCCCCTCTTTGCTTATCGTCGGCCCAACGGTTAGACCGCGCCGCCGCCGGACGCAAGCACGCTTGCCGCTGACCGGCCCGAAGACCGCGCGCGGGCCGATCTCGTAGCCGTCCGGCCCTTCGACCACCCCCCCTGATTTCCCCGCGCCACCGACGACGACATGCCGCGAGTCCAACGCCCCGGACGTGAGGTGCCGGACGTGAGGTGCCGAAAGAACCTATTGCGCAAAATATTGCGAATGATTATCATCCGCGTTATTTCTTCAGTCTCGACGGGAGCCACGGTCATGCTCATCTGGCGGTCCACCTCTTCGGCGGCGCTTGGACGTCTCCTCACGCTCATGGCCCAGGAACGGCGACGTCCCCATCCGGCGCGCGCCCTGGATGTCCGGACTTGCGGAGGCGGTATCTTCGGGTTCAACGATCGCCCGCTGATCGCCACCTGCGCCGACCTCTACGGACTCGCCGCCGCCATGGAACGGGAAGCCGCCGGACAATACAGCCGCCTGGCCCAGACGTTGCGTTGCCAGGGGGACGACGAAATGGCCGCCCTGTTCCATCGCATGAGCGCCTGCGAGGCCGACCACCTGTCCCTGGTCTGCGCCTGGGCCGACGCGGAAGGCATCGACGCCGACATCCCCCCGACCTTTCGCTGGGACCCCATCGAGGGACCGCCCGGGCGGCTGTCGCTTTTGACGCCGCGCATGGCCATGGCCCACGCCATTCACAATGAAGAGCGCGCCTTCGCCTTCTACCGCGACATCGCCGCCTCGACGCCCTGCCCCCAGGTCCGCGCCCACGCCGAACGACTGGCCGCCGAGGAACTGGATCATGTCCTTCTGCTGCGCCGGAAAGCGTGCGAGGCCCCGAACCGTCCCCTGAATGGGCGGTCCTGGCGCGACATGGTCGTGGCGGTGGAAACCGACTGCGGACAACGCCACAGGGCCGCCTCCGACTTCCTTCGCGGACGGCGCCAGGCGGGTCTCGCCGCCTTGTTCCAGGATTTGGCCGAAGACGCGGAAATCGCCCTGCGCGATGCCGGACATTCCATGGTGTTCGAAGGCGGCCCCTCGGTCACCGCCGCATGCCCGGAAAGCCTGGTGGATCAGGAAGCGCGGCACCTGGACGGTCTGTTCACCCGCCTGCACGCCGCCGCGCCCCCGGACGGCGACGACGCCCTGACGCGCATGGCGGGCCGTCTGGCGCGCCTGCGCGACGGCTCGGCCCGTCACTTCGCCCGCGTGTAGCACCAAGGCCTTCGCCGGTGTCTCTCAAGACTCCTGCGAAGGCCGCGCCGCCCCCAAGAATGATAGGAGAAGCATCGCCCGGAGCGGTCGTCGTCTCTAAGGCGTAGGCGAATACAGAATCGCGAGCACGTCCGCCTGCCGGGGCTTCGCGCTAGGCGACGTCGCCACAGCCGCACCCGGCTCCGTGATCGTGCCGGGGACCGTCGTGACTGTCACCGCCGCCGCAGCGTCCGCGACCGTGTCCGCCCCCATGACGCCCGTGGCCGTTCTGTCCCCCGGAACCGCACCGTTGGCCGCCATCGTCGGCGCCCCGGCCCTGCCCGCCGCAACAACCGACCCCTTGTTCGGCGCATCGCTGAAAGGCGGGAAGGTGGTTTTCCTGAGATGCCCGACGCAGTTCCAGAAACACCCGTCGCACGTCTTCACGGTCGACCGCCCGTAGAAGGCGGTCATACATGGCGGCGTTGTCCACTTCGGCGGCGACCGCCGTCTCGCAGGCTTCGGTCACGGACCCGGGCACCGACACCTTTCCGCGCCAACGGTTCGGCTTCGGTTCCAGGTCATAGGTCTCGTAGAGTTGCAACAAGGCGTCGGCGTGGCGGCGCTCGGACTCAACAATATTGATGAAGGGCCGGATAGGCCCGAAAGCGGCGATGGCGGCCTCGTAGGTGGCCATCGCCTTGTATTCGTCGTCGAGCGCCTCATCGAGCGCCTGAAGTAGAGCGTCGGTCATCGCGGTCCCCTGGACAGGCGGAACGATGCCCCTAGACTACCCAGGGGCATGTTCAGCGTCCTTGAGGATTGTCATCCGCCGCGCGGCGCGACCGTCAGCTCAGGCGGGCGCGGAAACCGGTTCATCCCAATAGCGCATGGCGTTCCGATAGAGGTCGGCCAAATCCTGATGGGATACGTCGCGCGGCGCCATGACCAGAAGGCGCTGCTGCTTCGCCGCGCCTTCCACCAACGCGGGAATGTCGTTCTCCGTATAGCCGATGGCCGCCAGGCCGCTGGGGAGCCCCGTCACTCGCATCAGCCGTTCCAGCGCCAAGGCGAGCAATTCTCCCGCCTCGGCCTCTCCGCCCGCCCCCGCTCCCAGGGCCTTGGCGACGGCGAGGTGGCGGTCCGGCGCGGTGGGCGCGGTGAAGCGGAAGGCGGCGGGCGCGTTGATGACGACGCTCAGGCCGTGCGGCACCATGCCGCCCTCGTCCTCGTACCCCGTCGCCTTGAAGCGGTGGTTGAGTCCGGCGACCGAATAACTCATGGCATGCGGAATATGCACGCCTGCATTGCCGAAAGCGAGACCCGCCAAGGTGGCCGCGAAGCAGAGCGCGTCCCGCGCCTCGGTATCGGACGGGTCCAGCACACCGCGTTCAAGGTAGCGCCCTCCCAGTTCGATGGCGCGCATGGCGCCGCCGTCGCTCCACGGATTGGCGCCCTGGTAGGGAGGCCGGGCCAGGGGGTCGGCGGGGGCCTCGCGGCTGGTGAACGGCCGGGCCGTATAGCTTTCGATGGCGTGGGTCAGGACATCGAAGCCAGTGCAGGCCACCACCCCGGCGGGCAGGGAATAGGTCGCCGTCGGATCGACCACGGCCTTGGAAGGCCGCAGAAGCTTCGACGAAATGCCCGTCTTCACCTGGCTTTCCACGAAGTCGAAGATGGCGACGGCGGTCGTCTCGCTTCCCGTTCCGCTGGTCGTCGGGCAAGCGATGTGGGGCCGGAGCGGTCCCGGGACCGGCTTGGCCCGCCCCACCGGCGCGTTGACGTAGTCCAGGAAGTCGGCGGGGTAGGTCGCGTAGAGATTGGCCGCCTTGGCCGTATCCATGGCCGAGCCGCCGCCCACCGAGACGTAGCCGTCGAACTTTCCGTCGCTGGCGAAGACCGCCGCGTCGTGGAAGGAGGCATCGGTCGGTTCGACCCGCGCCTCGGCGTAGACGACGACGTCCATCCCGGCGTCGACCAGCGATTTGCGGGCGATCTCGACGCACGGCAAGGTCGCTACCTTGGGATCGGTCACCAGCATGACGCGGGTCATGCCCAGCGCCTTGGCGTCGGCGCCGATCTCGGCCAAGGCGCCGTGGCCATACTTCAAGGCCACGGGATCGACGGTGAAAATGCTTTCGGCGGCCATGTGTTCCTCCCTGGTTGTCTTTGTTCCCTTCATCGTCGCGGCGAGCGAGCGACTGTGCAAGGGGAACCAGAAAGGCAGATGACGAAAGAGGTTATTCCGCGGCGACCTGCCGCAATCCGCCCATGCGGACGATGAAGGAGACGATGTCGTCCACCCCCTGCCCGGCCCGGATATTGGTGAACAGGAAGGGCCGCTCGCCCCGCATCTTGCGGGCATCACGGTCCATGACGTCCAGGGAGGCGCCGACCAGCGGCGCTAGGTCGATCTTGTTGATGACCAGCATGTCCGAGCGGGTGATGCCCGGCCCGCCCTTGCGCGGGATCTTATCCCCGGCGGAAACGTCGATGACATAGATCGTCACGTCGGCCAGCTCCGGGGAAAAGGTCGCCGCCAGATTATCGCCGCCGCTTTCGATGAAGACCACCTCCAGGCCGGGAAAGGCCGCCGTCATGTCGGACACGGCGGCAAGGTTGATCGAAGCATCTTCGCGGATGGCGGTGTGCGGACAGCCGCCCGTCTCCACGCCCATGATGCGTTCCGGCGGCAGGGCGCCGGTCCGGGTCAGGATTTGCTGATCTTCCTTGGTGAAGATGTCGTTGGTGATGGCGGCGATGTTCCAGGCCGGATGCATGCGGCGACACAGCTGTTCCAGCAAGGCCGTCTTACCGGACCCGACGGGACCGCCGATGCCGACGCGGAAGGGAGTGGTCGCGGGGGAATGGGTCATGAGCGGAACAGCCTCGTGTACTGGGTTTCATGAAGCATGGAACAGAGGTCGATCATCGGCGCGGCGGCGCCAATGTCCCCGATGTCGCGGTCCAAGGAGGCGGCCACCGCGGCCTCCACCGTTTTGGCCAGGGCGGCCTGCGCGGCCTGCCCGTCCGTCTGCCCCAAGGGCACCAGACGCACGGCGGCCGAGATCAGGTTGCTCGACAAGGCATGCAGATAGGCCGCCAAGCCATCGCGCAAGGGAACCCCGTGCAGCGCGCAGGCCAGCGCCACGGCGACGGGATAGGCCGGTGGGCGGTCCCGGTCGGCCAATCGGGCCAGCCAAGCCTCCAGAGCCTCGTGCGGCCAAGTGTCCAGCAGGACGCGAACGAAGGCCATGCCCTGATTGACGCTCTCCAACGCCATTTCCGCCGTGCCGCGCAGGGCGTCGGCCATTTCGGCGGCGCGGTCGAA
>CAZFRK010000065.1:0-11639 GCA_964521375.1 uncultured Rhodobacterales bacterium | reverse complement strand
CTGAGGACCGCCTTCACCCAGGACCAGGGCGAGCCGGTGCAGGTGATCCTGCCCGAGGTCGCCCTGGACCTGCCGGTGACGGACCTTCAGAACCTGGACGCGACGGCCCAGGCCGCGCGGCTGGACGCCCTGACCCGCGAGGACGCCGCGACCCGCTTCGATCTGTCGCGGGCCCCCCTGATCCGGGCCCGGCTGGCGCGCTTGGCGCCGCGACGGCACGTTCTGTTCCTGACCCTCCACCACATCATCGCCGACGGCTGGTCCATGGGCGTCCTGGTCCAAGATCTGAGCGCCTTTTTCGCCGCCCGTGTCGGTGGTCACGCGCCGCCTGTGCCGCCGCTGACCATCCAGTACGGGGACTTCGCCGACTGGCAGTTGGAGCATCTGAGCGGGGATCGCCTGGAGGCCATGGTGGCGGCCTGGGTCAGCCATCTGGACGGCGCCCCGCCGCTCCTGACCCTGCCCCTGGACAGGCCGCGGCCCGTCGTGCAGACGTCGCGCGGCGCCGAGGTCTCCTTTTCCCTTTCCCCGGCCCTGACCAACGCCGTCGACGCCTTCGCCCAGGAGCGACGGGCGACCCCCTTGATGGTCCTGATGGCGGCCTATGGGGTTCTGTTGGGCCGCTTGGCGGATCAGACGGAGGTGGTGATCGGGACGCCCATCGCCAACCGCACCCGCGCCGAGTTGGAGCCCCTGATCGGCCTGTTCGCCAATACGCTGCCGCTGCGCCTGTCGCTTGACGGCGGACCATCCTTCGAGCGGCTGGTCGATCAGGCGCGGGCGGCGGCTTTGGACGCCTACGAGCGCCAGGATCTGCCCTTCGAACATCTGGTGGAGGCCCTGCGGCCGGAGCGGTCACTGGGCTACAGCCCGGTGTTCCAGGCGATGATCAACATGCAGAACCTGCCGCCCGCGGACCTCAGCTTGCCCGGCCTGGCCTTGAGCGAGCGGCCCGTCGCGGGCACGACCGCGAAGGTCGATCTAACGCTGACCCTGGCGCCCGCCCGTCAAGGCGGCCTGACCGCGACCTTCGAGTACGCCAGCGACCTGTTCGATGCCGCGACCATCGCCCGATGGGGTGGGCACTTCGTCCACCTGCTGGAAGCGGCGCTCGCCGACCCGGTCGAGGGCGTGTACCGCCTGCCCCTGATGGACGCCGAGGCGGTCGCCGCCCTGGTGGCCGCTGGGCGGGGGCCGACGCGCCCCCTGCCGGAGGTCTCCGTGCCGCGACAGGTCGCGGCCTGGGCCGAGCGGGACCCCGACCGCCGGGCCGTGGCCCTGGGCGACCATGTCCTGACCTACGGCGCCCTCTGGGCGCGCGTCGAGGCGGTGGCCGAAGCCTTGCGGGGCATGGGCGTGGCGCCGGGGGATCGGGTCGGGGTGTGCGTGGAGCGCGGTCCCGATCTGGTCGCCGCCCTTCTGGGAGTGATGGCCGTCGGGGCCGCCTATGTTCCCCTCGACCCCATCTATCCCGCCGACCGCCTGGCCCTGATGCTGGAGGATTCGGCGGCGGTCGCGGTGGTGACCGGCGGCATGGCGGCGACGGCCCTGCCGGACGGCGGTGTCGCCCGTCTGGCGCTGGAGATTGTTCCGGCGCGGGCGGCGGGGCCTGTCGAGACGATCGACGGGCCCGTCGCCTATGTGATTTATACCTCCGGCTCCACGGGACGGCCCAAGGGGGTCGCCGTCGGGGCGACGGCGCTGGGCAACCTCTTGGACGCCATGGCCGAGCGGATAGGGTTCGACCGGAACGACCGGCTTTTGGCCGTGACCACGGTGTCCTTCGACATCGCCGGGTTGGAGCTGTTCCTGCCGCTGGTCCGGGGCGGCTTGGTCGAACTGGCCTCCACCGAGGAGGCCTTGGACGGGCACCGCTTGGCACGGCGCCTCGAGGAAACCGGCGCCACCGTGTCGCAGGCGACCCCCGTGACCTGGCGGCTGCTGTTGGAAGCGGGGTGGAGCGGCGCCCCGGACCTGACCGCCATCGTCGGCGGCGAATCCTTTCCCGCCGATCTGGTGCGCCCTCTGTCGGAGCGGACCGGGCGCTTGTGGAACGCCTACGGGCCGACCGAGGCCACCATCTGGGCGTCCCTTCATGCCGTCACCGCCGAGGACGCGGACGCGCCGGAAGGGGTGCCGTTGGGGGCGCCGCTGGCCAATCTCCGCTATCACGTGGTGGACGGCGCGGGCGCCTTGGTTCCGCCGGGCGTTCCCGGGGAGTTGCTCATCGGCGGGGTCGGTCTGGCGGACGGCTATCATGGCCGCCCGGACTTGACGGCGCGGGCCTTCGTGCCGGACCCCTTCGGTGGCCCCGGCGAACGTCTCTATCGCACCGGGGATCTGGTGCGGTGGCGGTCCGACGGGCGGTTGGTCTACCTCGATCGCCTGGACCATCAGGTCAAGATCAGGGGGTTCCGCATCGAACTGGGAGAGATCGAGGCCCGTTTGCGGGGCTGTATCGGGGTGGCCGACGCCGCCGTTTCGGTGCATGGCTCCGGGGCGTCGACCGGTCTGGTCGCCCACATCGTGCCCGAGGCCGGAGATATCGGGGCGGCCACCGACCCGGCGACGCTTCAGGCGGCCCTGAAGGCGACCCTGCCGGACTATATGGTCCCCAGCCGCTTCGTTGCCTTGACCGCGCTACCGCGTACGCTCAACGGCAAGATCGACCGCAAGGCCCTGACCGCCGAGGGCACCGTCGCCCCGACCCGGTCCGAGGCGCCGCGCGACGGCACGGAGCGGCGGCTGGCGGACCTGTGGCGCGAGGTGCTGAACGTGTCCGAGGTGGGGCGCGACGACAACTTCTTTTCCATCGGCGGCCATTCCCTGCTGGCCATGAGCCTGTTGTCTGAGATTCAGACCGTCTTCGGGCGGCGTCTGGCGTTGACCGTCTTGTTCCAGCACCCGACCATCGCCGAACTGGCCGCCATCCTGAAGCACCGCCAGGAGGCCGACCATGGACGCGTCGTCCGTCTGGCCGATGGGGTGGGGCGACCGCCGCTGGTCCTCTTGCCGGGGGCGGGTGGAAACCCGCTCTACCTGAGCCGCCTGGCCCGCTGTTTCCAGGGTGACCGCAACGTCTACAGCTTCGAATACCCCGGCCTGGACGGCGTTTCGGACCCGGCCGTCAGCATGGAGGAGCTGGGACAGGCGGTCCTGGAGTCCCTGCGCCTCGCCAAGGTCGAAGGACCCTACCTGTTGGCCGGACACTCCTACGGGGCCTCGCTCGGTCTCGAGGTGGCGCGCCAACTCATGGCGGACAGTGAAACCGTGCTGCACCTCATCGCCCTGGATACGGTGGCGCCGTTGCTGGACCATGTTCCCGTGGATATGCGACGCGACGACGCCGATTGGATTCACGAACTGGGGCAGGTCGCCGGTGAGATGCTGGGGCATGACATCGACCTCGACCCCGACGCCTTGCGCGCCCTAACGCGGGAGCAGCGGCTCGACCTTCTCTATCGGCGGCTGGCCGAGGCCGGATGGTCGTCCCCCACCGAGGGGATCGAGCGGCTGGCCGGAATGCTGGAAGTCTATAAGACCAATTTCGGCATTCTCTATAGGCCGCCGCTGCCCATCCCGGTGCCCTTGACCTTGCTGGCGACGGCGGACAGCCGTCGTGTCGGCGTCGATGCGACGCAAGACCCGGCCATGAAGAGCCTGTTGGAGGCGGCGGATTGGGGATGGGGCCGCGTCACCGGTCGCGCCGTCACGGTGCACGAGGTCGAGGGGACGCACGCCAGCATGGTCATGCCTCCCCACGCGCCGACCCTGGCCGCCCTGATGCGGGCGGTGATCGCCGACGCCTTGGCCCAAGCATCGACCGGGGTGGCGGGCGACGGAGCGGCGCCGCCGCGGGAACCGGTCTCCTGAGGCGGGGTCTTTCCGGGGAAGACGTCAGGCCTCGGCGTCCATGGCCTTGCGCAGGGACAGCGGGCGCATGTCCGTCCACACCGTGTTGATGTGATCCAGGCAGGCCTGCTTCGGCCCCGTGAATCCGGCGTCGCTCCAGCCGGGCGGCAGGTCGCGGAAGGACGGCCAGAGGGAATATTGGTCTTCGGCGTTCTTCACCACGACATAGTCGAAGCTGTCGTCGGCCTGGCTCATCGGGGCGTCTCCGTCGGCTGGTCTTCGGTGAGCGGGGTTTGTCACGCGGGGTCTGTCACGCGGTTTGGGGGCCGGGCGCCGGGTCCGTCGCGCCGTCGGCCTCGGGGGACGACGGCTCCCGTGGCGACAGGACCAGGAACAGGGCCGGGATGACCACCATGGACAGCACGGTCGCGGCGATCAATCCGAAGATGATGGCATAGCACAGCGGCTGCCACATGGGGCTGCTCATGGACAACAGCACCAGTCCGGCGATGGTCGTCAGGCCGGTGGAGATGATCGGACGCAGGCGGTCGGCGGCACCGCGCGCCGCCGCCTCGACGACGCCGTGACCCTGGCCGCGGTAGTCGCGCATGGTCTCCACCATGACGATGGAGACGTTCACCACGATGCCCAGAAGCGACACGATGCCGACCATGGCGGGGAAGCTGAGCGGCATCTGGATGATGAAGAAGCCGCCGAAGGTGCCGATCAGCGCGCAAGGCACGGCGCAGAGGATGATGAACGGCAGGCGGTAGGAGTTGAACAGCATGACCAGGACCGCGAACATCAGCACCAGGGTCAGCAGGAACAGCTTCATCATCTCGTTGCCGGTTTCGCCGGCTTCCTTGGCGGACCCGGCCAAGGTGATGGAGAGGCCCGGATAGCGCGCCTTCAACTCCTCGATCCGCGGCGCCAAGGTCGCCATGGCGTGGCCGGGATCGGTCGCTTCCGCCTTGGCCCGCACCGTTACCGTGCGGATCCCGTCGCCGTGCAGGATGAGCTGGGGCCGGGAATCGGCGTCGTAATTGAACAGGGCGCTGGCTTCCACCACCTGGCCGTCCCCGGCCCGGACGCGGACCAGGGACAGTTCCTGGACCGTCTTGGGCGGACCGACCTCGCCGTCGGCGCGGCTCGGCCAGGACAGGCTCAGTTGGATCGGCAGGTCGTCTTCCGTCGCCCCGCGCTTCAGCTTGGCGGCCGTGTTCTCGCCCAGCGACAGCGCCATTTCGTCGGCCAGCCGGGACAGCGGCACGCCGAAGAACTCCAGGGCCGAGCGGTTGGGAATGACGTTCACCGCCAACCCCGGCGCGCCCAGGTCGTCGCGGACGTCGGTGGTGCCGGGAATGGCGGCGATCATCGCCCGCAGATCCTCGGCGGCGTCGCGCAATCGCGGCAGGTCCTCGCCGCGAATTTCATATTGCAGGGCATCGCCGCCGCCCGGCCCACCGGTCTGGGCGCTGATGGTCAGGACGGCGCCCGGCAGCGCCTTGATGGCGTCGGCGAGGCCGCCGCGCAGTTCCGGCACATAGGTGTAGGCGAGCCGCCCGTCACGGGCGTCCAGCGGCGTCAGGGTGACCGAATAGCCGATGGTATGGCTGCCCGGCGTGTCGGCGATCTGTTCCTGCGGGCTGCTGGTCGAATAGGGGCTCTTGCGTCCGGCGTAGAGGATCACGTTGTCGATGTAGTCCTTGCCGCGCAGGACGGCGCCGATGGTCTTGCCCAGTTCCGCCGTCCGCTCCAGCGGCGTGCCGGGGGGCAGGTCGACGGTGATGCCCATGTTGCGCCCGTCTTCCTTGGGATACATCTCGCCGGGCAGGTTGGCGGCGGCGATCAGGGACAGGAACACCAGTCCGACGGTGCCGAGCAGCCAGCCGCCGGCGATCCAGCGACCGCGCAGCACCCAGGCTCGCAGGAAGCCCGCCAGGGCGGCCCCGGCGCGGTCGGTCAGGACATCGACCTTGGAGGGGGCGGTCTCGGCCGGAACCGCCTTGCCCATGACCGCGCGCGACATGGGCAGCATCCAGATGAAGGCCACCACGTAGCTGACCAGCAGGCAGATGATGGCCGTGGTCGGGACGAGGCGGATGAACTTGCCCGAAATGCCGCCCAGGAACAGCAAGGGCGCCAGGGCCAGGATGGTGGTGATCTGACCGGCGAAGGCGGGCAGGGCGTAGCGCCGCACGGTCTCGCGGGCGGCGGAGGCGAAGGAGCGGCGTTCCACGGCCAGGCCCTGGTGCATGCCTTCCATCACCAGGATGAAGACGTCGACCAGCAGACCCAGGGCCAGGACCATGCCGATGACCACCATCTGGTTCATGGTCATGCCGAGCGCGAAGGCGGCGGCCACGGCGCCCAGGAAGGTGATGGGCACGGCCACCCCCGCCATGATGGCGGCGCGCCAGGACAGGGCCAGCAACAGCACGGCGACGACGGCGGCCACGGCCTCGGCGGCGTTGAGGAAGACGTCGTTGAGTTTCTGGGAGACGTCTATGGATTGGTCGCTCAAGACGCTGGCCTGAAGGCCCGGCGGCAGGGCCGTGCTGGAGACGGCGGCCTTGGCGGCCTCGACCACGGCCAGGGTGTCGGTGCCGGGGTTCTTGTAGATGGTGACGCTGACGCCCTTGGAGAATTCCGACCCGGCGAAGCTGACGAAGGTGCGATCCGCCGGGGTGGACAGGTCGCGCCGCACCTCGGCGACGTCGCGCAGGCGGACGACATGGCCGCCGGTGACGTCGGTCAGCGGCAGGGCGGCGATGGTGTCGACGTCGCTGAAGCGGCCCGACAGGCTTATGGAGGCGGCCAGCGGGCCGCCCTGCATCTCGCCCAATGGCCGGTCCATGCTGGCGTCCCGCAGGGCGTCGCGGATGGCGCTCAAGGGCAGGTTCAGGGCCGACAGGGACAGCGGCGAGACGATGACCCGGACCACGTCGTCGCGGGCGCCCGACAGCTCGACCTTGCGGATGTCGGCGACGCGCTCCAGGCGCTCCTTGAGCGACCGCGCGGTATCCCCCAGCACGCCGTCCGGCCCGTCTCCATGCAGCATGTAGGTCAGAACCGGGGTGTCGGTGGTGGAGACCTGCTCGACGCTGGGGGTCCGCACGTCGGCGGGCAACTGGCCGGTGGCCTCGGACACCTTGGTGCGCAGGGCGCGGATGGACTCCTGGACCGGGGCGTCGGCGGTGAACTCCACCAGCAGGATGGACAATCCGGTGCGCGATCCGCTGGAGACCTGCTTCAGGTCGGTTAGGGACTTGATGGCCTTTTCCAGCGGCGTGGTGACTTCCTTCTCCATCAGCTCCGGCGCCGCGCCCGGCCATTGGGCACGCACCATGGCCATGGGGATTTCCAAGTCCGGGGAGGCTTCCTTGACCATGGACGAATAGGCCATCAGGCCGCCCAGGATCAGCAGGACGCCGAGCAGACCGGCGAAGGTACGCTCCACGAAGAGGAAGCGGAACAGGGCGGAGGGCCGCTGCTCCGGGGGAGGCGACGGTTCGGTCATCGGCTCAGCCCCCGGCGGTGAGTTGGGTGACGGGGGCGCCCTCGAACAGGCGCTCCTGGCCGGAAGTGATGACGGTCAGTCCCGGCTCCAGGCCGGACGTCACCTCGATACGGGTGCCGTCCGACATGCCGACCGTGACCGCCCGCCGGTGGGCCGTGCCCGCCTGGGCGTCGAGGACATAGACGAAGGCCTGTCCGGACTCGTAGCGCAGCGCCCGGACCGGGACGACCAGGGCATCTTCCTTACGTCCCGCCTGGATGCGGACGGCGACATAGAGGCCGTCGCGCAGATGGTCGGCCCCGGCGGTGGTGCGCAGGCGCACGCGGATGGCGCGGCTGTCCGGCGCGATGGCGGGCGCCACGGCGTAGACCGAGGCCTGGGCCACCGGCATGGCGTCGGCGGCGTCCGTCTTTCCGGTCGCGAGCGCGGCGTCGTAGGATTCGAAGATGCGCAGCCCCGCCCAGGTGATCTCCGCCGGCAGGTCCCGTTTCAGCATCAGGCCGCGGACGGAGGGCACCTCGGCGACGATTTCGTATTCCGACGGGTCGATGACCACGGCTGCGGCCGATCGCAGCAGGGCGCCTTCCGCCATGCCACCGCCGCCCAGCGGCTGCACGTAGTCGCCCTCGGCGATGTTCATGAAGGCGATCACGCCGTCGAAGGGGGCGCGGATCTGGCCTTCCTCCATCTGGAGGCGGGCGTCGGAGGTTTGGGCGGTGGCGGCTTCGGCCTCGGCGCGGGCGGCCTCCAGGCTGGCCTGGGCGCTCTTGACCTGGGCGGCGGCTTCGGCGCGCTGGCTTTCGGCCTCCTGCAACTGCTTGCGCGGCACGACGCCGGAATTGGCCAGTTTGCGGATGCGCACCAGGTTGTCGTCGGCGCCGCCGTAGGTGGCGCGGGCGGCCTGCAGGGCGGCCTGGGCCTGCTCGACGCGTTGCGCGGCGGCGCGGCCCTGGGCGCTTTGCATGAGCACCCGCTGTTCCATCTGGCGTTCGTCGGTGGCGGCGATCAACTGCCCGGCGCGACCGTCTCGCGGGCCATGGACACGCGAGCCTTCGCGCAAGGTCTGCCCGTTTTCCTCGACACCGATCTCCATCACCTTGCCCGCCCGGCGGAAGTGGAGGATGTCGCGGCGCACGGCGCGGGCCGTGCCCTCGGTGGTGAGCCAGGCCTGGATCGGCTCCTTTTCGATGGTCACGGCCTCGACCGGCACGGCGGCGGCGGTGGAGGTCGGCTGGGAGGGCGTATCCTGGGCGCGGACGGGCGGCGCCGCCGTGAGGAGGAGCGCCGCGAGGGCGGCACTGGCGGACGCGGCGAGTCGCGGTCTCATGGCAACGGTCCTCCCCTATGTCTCCGCTTCCGCCGCTCCTCGCTCGGTCAGGCGCGCAGGCAAAAACGCAAACAGTTGAAGCCATTTAAAATGCACATCAGACTAACGCCGCGCTACAGTCACCCGCAATGGAAAGCAGGTGACAATTCAGACAACTTTCGGGTCTGATTTCCGGGGTTTAATTTGGTGGTGCGCCGGGCATGGCGGAGCAGTCGATCTTGGAGGTGATCTCCGTCGATCTCTCGGGCGTCCATGACGCGCCGCCCGCCTGGAGCGGGTCGCTCGACGCCTCGGAGCGGTCTCGGCTGACCCGTTTGCGGCGGGCCGAGGATCGCGCAGGCTTCGCCGCCGCCCATGCCCTGGCCCGGATGGTCGTGGCGGACCGCCTGGGGAAGACTCCGCGAGACCTGCGTTTCCACGCGGCCACAGGCGGAAAGCCGTGCCTTGCCGCCGAGGAACACGGGGGCACACTGTCCTTTAATCTGTCCCATGCCGACGGCATGGTCGCCGTGGCGCTGTCGGAGACCCATGAGGTCGGTGTCGACGTGGAGGCCCTGGACCGTGCCCGGGTCGACGACGATCTGGCGGCCTTCGCCTTCGCTCCCGAGGAGGCGAAGGCGCTGCGGACCCTGGAGGGGGCGGCCTGGCGGGCGGCCTTCTTCGACCTGTGGACCGCCAAGGAGGCGGTCGCCAAGGCCACGGGGCTGGGTTTGTCGCTGCCCGTCGCCGGGATCGCCGTCGACGGCGCGGCGCATCGGGCGCGGCTGACGGGCGAGTCCTTGGCCGTCGCCGGGGATGGGCTGCCCCGGACGTGGGCGCTGTGGCGGCGCACCGCCGCGTCGGGGCATGCGATCTGCGCCGCCGTGGCCGCCGAAGGGCTGCCGCCGGGGGAGCCTTGGGTGGCGTGGCGGTCCCTCGACGCCGCCACCTTGACGCGGCTGGTCGCGCGGTCCGGGCGGGCGGGCGGATGAGCGGGCGATGCGTGTTGGTCGGGGGCTGAAAGGAAGCGGAATGCAGAGGATCGCCATCACTGGCCTAGCCGCCCGCTTCGCGGATGCCTTCGACGCCGACGGTGTCGCCGCCCTGCTGGCCGGCGACGGGACGGCCATCCGGCTCGTCGAACCCCGGACCGTGCGGGCCGCCGGACGGCATGCCGTTCCGGCGCCGGGGCCGGACGGCCTCTGCGCCGTCGGTCTGCTGGGCGACGCGGCGGCCTTCGACCCCGCGCCCTTCGGCTTGTCGGCGCGCGCCGCCGAGGATCTGTCGATCCGCGAACGCCTGTTGCTGATGGCCGCGTGGCGGGCGGTGGAAGACGCCGGACTGGCCCCCGTGACGCTTCGGACATCGCGAACCGGCGTCTTCGTCGGCGCCATGCGCCCGCCGGACGGCGAGGCCGCCCCGTCGGACGGCGCCATGGGACGCATGCTGGCGGGGCAGGGCTTCATGCTGGCCAATCGCCTGTCGGCGGTCCTGGGGCTGTCGGGGGCCAGCGAGACGCTGGACGCCGCCCATGCCTCGGGACTGGTGGCCCTGCATCGGGCGCGGTCGGCCTTGGCGGCGGGGGAATGCGATCAGGCCCTGGTGCTGGCCGTGGCACACGATTTCGCCTTCTGGGAAAAGGCGCCGCACGGTGTCCTGAGCCCGTCGGGCCGGTGCCGGGTGTTCGACGCCGACGCCGACGGCGTGGCGCCCGCCGAGGGAGTGGTCGCGGTGTTGGCGATGACCGAAGACCGGGCCGAGGCCCTGGGCCTGACGCCTCACGCCGTGGTCCTGGGGTCCGCCGTCGGCCATGCCGCCGGGGCCGTCGCCCTCGGCCGGTCCAGCCGGTCCAGCCAGGCGGCGGTGCTGCGGGCGGCCTGGGCCGAGGCGGGCATCAGGGGCCGGGACCTGGCCTACGTCGAGGCCCACGGGACTGGAACCGTCGCCGGTGATCCCGTGGAGGCGGCGGCCCTTGACGAGGCCCTGGCGATGGAGGACGGGGACGCGGCCCGCTGCCTGCTCGGCTCGGTCAAGGCGGTGCTGGGGCACACCGAGGCGACGGCGGGCTTGGCTGGACTGGTCAACGCCGTGGCCGTCCTGAAGGCGCGCCGGGTGCGCGCGCAGTCGGGGGTGGCGCGGCTCAATCCCCTGCTGACGGCCCTGCCGACGGTGACCGTGCCGCGGACCGACGTTACGCTTCCGATCGAAGGCGCCTTGCGGGTCGGCGTCACCGCCCTGGGTATCGGCGGGACCTGCGCCCATGTGGTGCTGGAGAGCAGTCCGTCGCCGCAGGCTCTCGATCCGTTGGCTCCATCGTCGGAGGATGGTGTCGAGCGGTCGTGGCCGTTCCTTCTCTCCGCCCCCGACGCGGCGACGTTGGCCGCGCTGCGGGAGCGATGGCGGACGGCGCCGCCGTTGGTGCCCTTCGCCGACGCCTGCGCCACGCTGGCCTTGGGCCGGGCCGCCCTGCCGTGCCGCTTCGGCGTCCTGGCGGACGGACTCGACGCGGCGCTCGGAGCGACCGCCCCGGCGCCGCGCTCTCCACGCGGGCTGATGATCCTTGGCGGGGACGACGCGGTCGGACGCGCCGAGCGCCTTCTGGACAGTGGCGCGGTGCCACCGCTGGTCACCGCGACGGGGCAGGGAGGCCAGGCCTTGCTGGTGGTCTCGGGCATGGCCGACGACGACGCGAACGGAGTGCCCTTCGCGGTTCGGCGTCCCCGGATACCGGTGCTCGACCCCTTGTCCGGTCGGATCATCGCCCCATGGCGGTTCCGCGATTGCGTGGCGGGCCTGGACCCCGGCGCGGCGGCGCATTTGCGGGCGCGGTGGGCCGCCCTGCGCGATGGGTTGGACCCGACGACGTCGCTGGCCCCCTGGGCCGAGGCGATCACCCTCCTGGGCGGCGGCCTATCGGGGCCGCCGCCGGATGATCGCCGGACGCCGCTGGACCTGCTGTGG
>CAZFRK010000064.1:5351-11681 GCA_964521375.1 uncultured Rhodobacterales bacterium | reverse complement strand
AGCAGGGCGTTCTGGCCCAGCCGTTCGTGCAGGGTGTCGAAATCGACCCAATCGAGCGGCTGATCCTGGTTGAAGCAGGTAAAGACGATACGCGTCTCGCCGGTCTCCGGGTCCCGCTGCGGCTGCAGGCACTGGGCGCAGATTTCCTTCATCATGCACTGCATCGGACTGTTGATGGAGCCGATGCCGACCACCTTTTCCTTCAGGAAGGGCTTGAGGACGGCGTGCCGCGCGGCGCCCACGGCCTTCATCATGCGATCCGAACCGATGGCGATGATGCGATCCACGTCGCCCAGGGGCAGGTCGACATCCCCCAGGCTTCCATCGGCATAGGCCACCATGGCCTGGACGATGTTGCCGACGAAGGTCTTGTCCCGAGGGCGACCGGGAGTGAAGCCCGGCGCCTCGTCGCAGGTCCAGATCACCACGTCGGCGGCGGCCTCCACGTCGGCGACCTTGAAGCGGTCGCGGTTGGCCTTGTAGCCCGCGAAGTAGATCACGCGGGATCCGGCGGCCCGCAGGGCCTGGCCGATGGAAAACAGAACCGCGTTGCCGAGGCCGCCTCCGGCCAGCAGCACCGTTTCACCCGAGGGGATCTCGGTCGGCTTGCCGGTCGGCCCCATGAGGACCACCGGCTCACCCGGCGCGAGGTGGGCGCAGAGGTCCGACGAGCCGCCCATCTCCAGGACGATGAGGCCGACGAGTCCCTGCTCCACGTCGGTCCAGGCGCCGGTCAGGGCGACGCCCTCCATGGCCATGATCGTGCCGTCCGGGGTGCGGCGGGCCAGGGTCTCGA
The DNA here is from genome assembly GCA_964521375.1 of uncultured Rhodobacterales bacterium. GTDB lineage: Bacteria > Pseudomonadota > Alphaproteobacteria > Rhodospirillales > Rhodospirillaceae > CAZFRK01. The sequence goes on along the minus strand of CAZFRK010000064.1, from coordinate 10,885 downwards.
AGTTTTGCAGGCGATAGAACTGGCCGGGCTGGAACATGCGGGCCTGGAGGGGGGCGCGCACCACCACCTCGATGATGGTCGGGGTCAGGCGGTTGACGGCATGGACCACCGGGCGCAGTCCGTCGTTGAGGCGGGCGAAGAGGTCCTCGGGCGCGACCGCGCCGGGCGCCTTGTGGGCCAACAGGCGGGAGATCACCGGATAGCCCCGCTTGGCCGAGGCCATGGCCGAGACCACGTTGCCCGCCCAACTGGGATGCTGGTCGCCGAAGAAACTGACGGCACGCCCATCGTCATACACTTCACGCAGAACGTAGGCTGTATCCGGCTTGTGCGCGTTGGCCTCCGGCGTCACCGCCTGGCCGTCCTCGTCCACGGCCTGGAAGAACCGACCGTCGAGCGCGATGGTCCCCGGCGCCTCGCGGGCCAGGGTGGTGTTGGGCACGGTCCCGGCGGCGACGATCACCATGCGGGCGGGCACCGTCGCCTCGGCCCCCGACGCGTCGGTCACGGTCAGGCCGTCGGCCCAGCCGAACTTGTCCAGCTCGACGCGGCGCGGCGACAGTCGTTCGGCGATGCGGATCCCCTCCTCCAGCGCCTTGACGACCTCTTCGTGGTTGTTGCGGTAGGCCGGGCTGTCCGTCAGCTTGCGGCGGTAGACCAGGGTCACGCCGCCCCAGCCGTCGACCAGATCGCGTAGGCGGGGCGCCCGTCCTTCGGCGGCGGCCCGTTTCCGCTCCTCGCGCACGGCGCGGCCATGGGCCAGGAACTCCGTCGCCGTGGCGTGGTCCTCTTCGCTCCAGCGGGCCTGGACCGCCGCCTCGCCACGCTCGGCGACCAGGATTTCGTAACGCTCCAGGAAGCGTTCCACCTGGACCGGATAGTAGGCCGCCAGTTCGGTGCAGCAGTCGATGCCGGTCAGGCCGCCGCCGATCACCACGGCGGGCAGGCGCACCTGAAGGTTGGCCAGCAGGTCGCGGCGGGCGGCGCCGGTCAATTGCAGCGCCATCAGGAAGTCGGATGCCTGCCGGACGCCGCGCGCCAGCCCGTTTTCCATGGGGATGATGGTCGGCTTGCCCGCGCCCATGCAGAAGGCGACATGGTCGAAGCCCATGGCGAAGGCCATGTCCTGGGTCAGGGTGCCGCCGAAGCGCACGCCGCCGAACATGGCGAAGGCGGAGCGGCGCTCGACCAGCAGCCGCAGCACCTTCAGGAAGTTCTTGTCCCAGCGCACGGTGATGCCGTATTCGGCCACCCCGCCGAAGCCCGCCATGACCCGCTCGCCGAGGTTCTCCCACAGGGTGGCGGCGTCGCGCACCGGCGCGAAGGGCACCCGGTCGCCGCGCACGGTGACGCCCGACAGGTCCGGGTCCAGGGGTTCGATCTTCAGCCCGTCGACGGCGACCACGGCATGGCCGTCGTTGAGCAGGTGATGGGCCAGGGTGTAGCCCGCCGGCCCCAGGCCGACCACCAGCACCTTGCGCCCCGTCGTCGGCGCCGGAAGCGGGCGGGCGAAGTTCATGGGGTTCCAGCGGGTCAGCAGGGAATAGATCTCGAAGCCCCACGGCAGGGCCAGAACGTCCTTCAGCGCCCGCGTCTCGGCCTGGGGAATGTTGGCCGCGTCGCGCTCGCGGTTCTGATAGATGCACGACACCATGCAGTCGTTGCAGATGCGGTGCCCGGTCCCGGCGCACAGCGGATTGTCGATGGTCACGCAGGCCAGCGCGGCGATCACCCAGCCATTGTTGAGGGCCTCGTGCATCTCCGAGATCTTCTCGTCGAGCGGGCAGCCCTCCATGCGCCGTCCCAGCGGATTGACGTGCAACTCGCCGGTCTTGCGGTCCTTCAGGCCGATGGAACAGGTGTCGTTGGCCTGATGGTGGCACAGAATGCAGTAGTGGGATTCGGACAGGGCGCCGCGCAGGTCGCAACCATCGTCGGTCAGGGCGAAGCCGTCGCGGTCCCGCAACTCGGTGGCGCAGGCGAGACGGCGCTCCGGCCCGGAGCCTTCTTCCTTCAGGGGCACCAGGGCCATGGCGTCATGGGCGGCGCCCAGGCGGAACACCACGTCGCCGGAATGGACCGCGTGCCCGACCGCTGTCTGCGCCGCCCAGGCGGCGTAGCGCGCCGCCACGTCGAGGGCGTCGGCGTTGCCGTCCTTGTCCTCCATCCAGGCCAGCACGGCCCGCGCGAAGGCGCTTTCCTCGAAGGAACGGCCCAGGCGGGCTTCCAGGTCGCGGCGCAGCGCCGACCCGTCCAGGTCGGCGGCCTGATCCGGCGGATAAGCCTTGACGGCGACCTTCTGGACGAAGGTCTTGCGGCAGGTGAACAGGGGGTCCAAGTCGCGGTGGGCCGCCTCGCTGAGCGCCACGGCGTCGTGAATGCCGAACAGGTCGGCCAGGAAATCCTCAAGGTGCGGCGCCAGGGCCATGATGAGGTCGCCCCGCTCCTTGGCCGTGCCGCTGTCCGGAGCCTGCCGCTGGGCGGCCAGGCGGTCGCGCAGCGCCGCGTCGCGGTCGGTGACGAACGCCAGGAAGGCGTCATCGATCCGCCGCAGCCCCTCCAGTCGATAGAGGTCGTCGAAACCGATATCGAATCCCAGGGCGAGCGCCGGTCCAGAATCCTTCGTCATGACCTGTCCTTCCGTCTTGAGCGTCCCCATTCATTCTAAGGGATAGGAGACACCGAGGAACCGCCCTTGTCGAGAGGCGGTTCTTGCACTTTAATCCAAGAAATCGGAGGACCGCATGCCCCTGACGCCCGATCGCGCCGCCAAATCCGCGCCCGCACAGGCATTCGAGCGCCCAGCCCCGCGCGGCCCTGCCGTCCGTGCATGGCTGGCTGTCCTTTGCGGCATGATCGTCATCATGGTAATGCTCGGCGGCGCCACCCGCCTGACGGGGTCCGGCCTGTCCATGACGGAGTGGCAACCGCTGACGATCCTCCCCCCCATGACCCAGGACGCGTGGGAGCGGGCCTTCGCCGGGTACAGGGCCAGCCCCGAATACGCCCACAAGAATTTCGGCATGTCCCTGGCCGAGTTCAAAGGTATCTTCTGGCTGGAGTTCATCCACCGCAACTGGGGCCGCCTGATCGGCGCCATGGTCGCCCTGCCCCTGGTCTGGTTCGCCGCGCGCGGCGCCGTCGACCGCCCCTTGGCATGGCGCATGGCCGGGCTGTTCGTGCTCGGCGGACTGCAAGGCGCCCTCGGCTGGTTCATGGTCCAGAGCGGCCTCCAGGACCGCCCCGACGTCAGCCAGTACCGGCTGGCCGCCCATCTGGGGCTGGCCGTGCTGCTCTATGCCGCGCTGCTGTGGACCACCCTGACCCTGCGCGATCCCCACCGCCGCCTGTCGCGCCTGGGAATGCGCGCCCTGGCCGTCGGCGCCCTGGTGGTCGTCACCATGATGTCCGGCGCCTTCGTGGCCGGACTGGACGCCGGCCTGACCTACAACACCTTTCCGCTGATGGACGGACGCCTGATCCCCAACGGCTGGGGCACCCTGAGCCCCTGGTGGCTGAACCCCTTCGAGAACGTCACCGCCGCGCAGTTCGACCACCGCGTGCTGGCGCTGACCACCCTGGCCGCCGCCCTGGTCCTGGCATGGCGGGGCCGCGACGCGACGCCCGGCCCGGCGCGGGCCGTGGCCGCCGCCGTCGTCGGCCAGACCGCGCTCGGCATCGCCACCCTGCTGCTGGTGGTTCCGGTGCCGCTCGCCGTCCTGCACCAGGGCGGCGCGCTGGCGGTGCTGACCTGCGTCCTGTGGCTGGCCGCCGCCAGCCGCGAGGGGGGGACCCATGCCCGCTAGACGCAGCCTGTCCCTCTTGCGGACCTACGCCATCGGCAGCCTCGTCATCGTCGCCGGGGCGACCCTGCTGATGGCCGGTCTGGTCCGCTGGCTGTCGGAAGAAGACATCAAGGCCGCGGCGGCGGACCGCTCGACGCAGGTGGCGACCGTGGTGGCGCGCGTCATGGCCGCGGCCTTGATCGACGACCCCTCCGGCACCGCCGATAGGGAGGGCGCGGCCCGCGCCATCGCCCAGGGCAACCTGACCGGCGCCCAGGAAAAGGCCCTGGCCCGCACGGTCCACGACGCGACGGCGGACCTTCCGGTTCTACACGTCAACGTCTTCCTGGCCGACGGGACGCTGATCCACTCCCAGCCCGACCCGGACCTGGAGGGACGCCGCGACCTGGTCACGGACGACGTCTTCCGCGCCTTGGCGGGCGAAAGCGTCGCCTCCATCGTCGACCGCCCCCATCCCTATGACCTGCATGGCCCGGAGGCAACCGCCACGGCGGTCGAAACCTACGTACCCGTCCGTCTGGAAGACCGCGGCCCGGTCATCGCCGTCCTGGAAATCTATTCCGACATCGCCGGTCCCATGGCCCTCGCCCGCGACCGCCAATGGCTCATCATCGGCCTCGGCGTCCTAGTGATGGTGGTGCTCTACGGCGGCCTCTACCTGATCGTCCGGCGGGCGGCGGCGGCCCTGGCCGCGCAACAACAGGAATTGATGCGCGAGACCCGGGAGCGCGAGGCGGTGGCCCGCAGGCTGGCCGAAAGCGAGCGCCGGATCCGCGCCCTGACCACCGCCATGCCCGCCCTGATCGCCGAGGTGGACGGCGACCGGCGGTTCGTCTTCGCCAACGGAACCTTCCGCGACTGGCTGGACCGCGACCCGCTGGCCCTGCCCGGCCAGATCGTGACCGATGTCCTGGGGTCGGCGGCGCCGCTGCTCGGCGGCCTCATGGACCGCATGCTTCCCGGCGAGCCGATCGAGGGCGAAGGCGACCTGGAGTGCGCCGATCACCGGCGGCGCGGCATCCGCGCCACCCTGGTGCCCAGGGCGACCGCCGACGGCGGCTTCTACCTGCTGATCGTCGACGTCACCACGCTCAAGCAACTGGAGCTGGACCTACGGGCGGCCCGCGACCACATGGAGGAAGCCGTCCAGCATCGCACCCGGCAGCTTCAGGCCAGCGAGCAGCGGTTCCGGGATCTCGCCACGGCCAGTTCGGACTGGTTCTGGGAAACCAATAGCGATCACCGCTACACGTGGTTCTCCCATCAGGCCATGGCCCGCCAGGGCATCGATCCCCGTCAGGTCCTGGGCACCACGCGATTCGAGCAAATCGCCCCGGAAATGCCCGAGGAGCAGATTGCCGCCCACCGCGCCCTGCTGGACACACACGAACCGTTCCGCGACTTCACCTATCCGTCCCACGTCCTGGTGGGAGACCATGAGGAAACCCAGTATTTCCGGGTCAGCGGCGTACCGATCTTCAACGAATACAGGCAGTTCCAAGGCTATCGCGGCACCGCCAGCAACGTGACGGCCCAAGTCAATACGGAGACCCGCGCCACCATCGCCGAAGGCCGGCTGACCACCGCCATCAACAGCCTGTCGGACGGGTTCCTGCTGTGGGACCAGAACGACCGCTTGGTGATGTGGAACGAAGCCTTCCTGCGAACCTACCCCTTCGCCGCCGAGATCCTCTGCCCAGGCATCGGCCTGGAAGACTTCCTGCGCTT
>CAZFRK010000064.1:0-5341 GCA_964521375.1 uncultured Rhodobacterales bacterium | reverse complement strand
TCATCTCCCGCCGCACCACCCCCTCCGCCGCCGCCGCCGAGGCCCGCGTCAAGCAACGGCTCGCCGACCGCGCCTCCGGCGGCCGCACGCGCGAGATGGAAAACAACGACGGCACCTGGACCGTCGTCAACGAACGCCGGACTCCCGACGGCATGACGGTCGGCATCTACCGCAACGTGACGGAGCAAAAGCAGGCGGAACTGGCCCTGGCCCAGAGCGAGGGCGACCTGCGGTCGCTCCTGCGCATCACCGGCGCGCCGGACCGCGCCTTTCCAGAAAAGCTGTCGGCCATCCTGCGTTTCGCCAGCCGCCGGTTCGATCTGTCCGTCGCCCTTCTGGGGCGTCTGGACGACGACGGCTGGCTGGTGTTCGAGGAAGCCGTCGCCCCGGTCGATACCGTCGCCCGCGGCGACCGCGTCAGTCCGGACAATCCGCTGGTGCTGGACTGCCTGCGCCAGGACGGCGCGCCCCTGGCCGTCGCCGACGTTCCCGCGGCCTACCCCGACTTCAGTGGCGAATTGGTCCCCATCGGCGCCTTCCTGGCCATGCGGCTCAATGCCCGGGGCCAGCCCTACGGTCTGGTGGTGTTCCTGGACAAGGAGCCCCGACACCAGGGGTTCGCCGCGCCGGAACTGGAAATCGTCCGCCTGATCGCGCTGTGGATCGACGGCGAGTTGTCCCACCGCCTGACCGAGCGGGAATTGCGGTCGGCCAAGGAAGAGGCCGAGGTCGCCAACCGCACCAAGTCCGAATTCCTGGCCAACATGAGCCACGAATTGCGTACCCCGCTCAACGCCGTGATCGGCTTTTCCGAGGTCATGACCAGCCAGGTCTTCGGGCCGCTGGGAAGCGAGCAGTATCACGACTACGCCCAGAGCATTCACGAATCCGGGCGTCACCTCCTGGACCTGATCAACGACATCCTGGACGTTTCGAAGATCGAATCCCACCAGTTGACCCTGGCCGAGGAAGTCCTGGATCTCGGCGCCATCATCACCGCCTCGCAGCGGCTGGTGCGGGAACGCGCCACCAAGGCCGTGGTCCAGTTGGACGCCGACCTGCCGCCCGACCTGCCGCGCCTGCGCGCCGACCAACGGCGCATGAAGCAGGTGTTCCTGAACCTTCTCACCAACGCCGTGAAGTTCACGCCGAACCATGGGCGGGTCACGGTCTCGGCCCGGATGACCGGAGACGGCGGGCTGCTCATCCGCGTCACCGACACCGGCATCGGCATGCGGCCCGAAGACATTCCGCTGGCCCTGATGCCCTTCCGCCAGATCGACAGCGGCTTGGCCCGCCGCCACGAGGGCACCGGCCTCGGCCTGCCCCTGACCAAGGCCCTGGTGGAGCTGCACGACGGCAGCCTTCAAGTGAAAAGCGCCCCCGGGCAGGGGACCGAGGTCCGCCTGTGGTTCCCGCCCTCGCGCCTGATCGACCCCGGCCAGGACGAGGCGTCCGACGGCGACGGTGAAGAAAAGTCATCCGAAGACGCGGCGAAGGCGAACGGCGCCGATTGACGGCGAACGCCGGGCGGTCTATTCCGCCTTAAGCCCCATCGCGCTTCTGGGAGATTCCCGTCATGACCGCCCCCGCCCGTTCCACCGCCGCCGTCTCGATGGCGATGCTGATCGTCGCGGGCGGCATCGTGGTCTCCATCGCCATGGGGGTGCGCCAGAGCTTCGGCATCATCATCTCCCCGCTGTCGCTGGAAAACGGCTGGCCGCTTGCCACCTTCTCCTTCGCCCTGGCCTTGCAGAACCTGCTGTGGGGCGTGGCGCAGCCCTTCGCCGCGTCCTGGGCGGAACGCCACGGCGCCGACAAGGTGGCGCTGGTCGGCGCCGTCCTGATGGCCCTCGGCCTGGGCGCCACGGTGGCGGGGAACAGCGCCTGGCTGGCCGCCCTCGGCTCTGGCGTCATGATCGGCCTCGCCCAGTCGGCGACCACGCACAGCGTCATCCTGGGCGTGGTGGGCCGCGCCGCCGCCCCGGAAAAACGCAGTCAGGCGCTCGGCGTCGCCTCCGCCGCCGGAGCTGTCGGCCCGGTCATCCTGGTCGCCCTGGCCGGGGGGCTGCTGCCGTCCTTCGGCGCCTCGGGCACCATCATCGCCCTTGGGGCCATCACCCTGCTGATGCTTCCGCTGGCGACGATGCTGCGTGAGCCGCACCTGAAGGCGGAGCACGCGGGCGGCATGGCCCCGCCCGCCCTGGGACTGGTCGGCACGGTCAAGACGGCGTGGCGGCACGGCGGCTTCCGCCTGCTGACGCTGGGCTTCTTCGTCTGCGGCTTCCAGGTCGCCTTCATCGGCGTCCATTTGCCCAGCTACCTGAGCCTCTGCGGCATGCCCATGGGACTGGGGGCGACGGCGCTGATCGTCATCGGCCTGTTCAACACCGCCGGATCGTGGCTGTGCGGCTGGCTGGGCGGTAAATACCGCCCGAAGAACCTTTTGGCGCTGATCTACCTGCTGCGCGGCGCCCTGATCCTGGCCTTCGTGCTGCTGCCGAAAAGCGAGGTCGGCGTCCTGGCCTTCGCCGCCCTGATGGGCGTCATGTGGCTGGGAACGGTGCCGCTGACCTCGGGCCTGATCGCCCAGATGTTCGGCACCCGGTCCATGGGCACCCTCTACGGCGTGGTCTTCTTCAGCCACCAGATCGGCAGCTTCATCGGCGTCTGGGCGGGCGGCGTGCTGTTCGACGTCACCGGCAGCTACGATCTGGTGTGGTTCGGCTCCGTGGCCCTCGGCGTCATCGCCGCCATCATCCACTGGCCGATCAGCGACACGCCGGACGACGTGGGCGAGACCCTGAAGAAGGCGACGGCCTGACCATCGCCCTTCCGCCGCCCGCGTTTCATCGTCCCGCTCAGTGCCCCTTGCCGACCGCCGCCTTGAGGCGCTTCACGCCGACCCACACCAGGGCGACCACCGCCGGGATGGCGACCAGGGCGGCGACGTCGGGATTGACCGGCAGTCCGGCGCCCTTGGCGCCCTTGAGCAGGTAGGCGACGAGGCTCCACAGGTAGTAGCTGATGGCGACCACCGACAGCCCCTCGACCGTTTCCTGAAGGCGCAATTGCAGGTCGGCGCGGCGGTTCATGGAGGCCAGGAGGTCGCGGTTGTTCTCCTCCATGGCGATGTCGACGCGGGTGCGCAGCAGGTCGGCGGCGCGGCTGACGCGCCGTCCCAGGGCCTCGGCCCGGTCGGCCATGGCCTCGACGGTGCGCATGGCCGGACCGAAGCGGCGGTCCATGAATTCCTGGTAGGTCTGGCTGCCGGGGATGCGGTCCTCGCGCAGTTCGTCGATGGACCGCTGGACCAGCGTCGTATAGGCGCGGGCGGCGCCGAAGCGGTAGCCGTGCTGGGCCAGATCGCTTTCCACCTCGGCGGCGACGCCGATCAGTCGCCCCAGAAGGGCGCGGTCGTCGGCGGCGGCGGTCGCCTCGGCCCGGCCGTTCAGCGCCATGGCGGTGGTGATCTCGCTGACCAGGGTCTCGCGGCGCGACAGCTTGGGCCCCATCTCGCGGGCCACGGGGAAGGCCAGCAGGGCCAGCATGCGGTAGGTCTCCATCTCCAGAAGGCGCTGGAGGGACCGCCCGATCTGGCCGCGCGTCAGGGTTCCGGCGTTTATGAGAAGGCGCCCGAAGCCGTCGTCGTGCAGGCGGAAGTCGCACCAGGCGGCCCCCGCCCCGGCGCCGATGCGGCTGCCGACCACCAGATGGTCGCCGAAGGTTTGCGTCAGATCCGGCGCCTCGTCCCCGGCCCGGATGACGGCGTGGGTGGCGACCATCACCTGCCCCGGCAAAAGCTTCAGCCAGTCTTCGGGCACCAGATCGAGCGCCGTTTCGGCGAAGGGATCATGGCCGCCCCAGTCGTCGAAGCGGTAAAATGTCCACGTACAGAACTCGGTGTGGCGCTCCCAGCGCAGGCGAAACGACCCGAAAGAGTGGGCGAAGTGGATGGCGCCCGGCGACGGCGGCGTCACGCCGAAGCGGTCGCAGAGATCGTTCAGATGCTCGCGGTCCTCGCAGCCCAGGCCACCGATCCCCATCACCGCCAGATGCGAGGCGCGCACCGGCGGCACCAGGATCTCATAGGGGCGGGCGTGCACCTCCCCGGCCAGGGTCAGGCGCTGCGGGTGTTCGGCGAAGGCCAGCCCCTCCCCCAGGGTGACGCGCCCATCGTCGCCGGCGATCTCGTTCACGGTCCGAAACTCCTTGCGTGGCGGGCTGACAGCACCGCCTTCAGGCCCCATATTAGGGCCTCAGTTTAGCGGGCCGGAGGCCCGATGACAGCCGTCAGAAGAGGTAGGAGACCCCCATGGCCGATCTCGCCGTTACCGAGGATCTGTTCTTCAATCGCGCCGGCCTCGACCGCGACGCCGTGACCGCGACCGTGAAGGACGCCTTGCACGGGGCCGATGACGGGGAACTCTACCTGGAATACCGCCAGTCCGAGTCCCTGTCGCTGGACGACGGGCGCATCCGCTCGGCCAACTTCGACACCGCCCAGGGCTTCGGCCTGCGCGCGGTGGCCGGGGAAGCCACCGGCTTCGCCCACGCCTCGACCCTCGACGATGCCAGCGTGGCGCGCGCCGCCGAAACGGTGAAGGCGGTGCGCAAGGGGGCCTCGGGCACCTTCGCCGCCGCCCCGGTGGGGACCAACCAGGCGCTTTACACGGACGCCAACCCGCTGACGCCCGTGCCCTTCGACACCAAGGTCAAGCTGCTGTCGGAGATCGACGCCTACGCCCGGTCCAAGGACCCGCGCATCGTCCAGGTCATGGCGTCGCTGACCGGCTCGTGGCAGGCGGTGCACATCCTGCGCCCCGACGCCGAGGCCGCCGACATCCGCCCCCTGGTGCGACTGAACGTCACCGTCGTCTGTTCGGACGGCACGCGGACGGAAACCGGCAGCCACGGCCTGGGTGGGCGCACCACCTATGACCGCCTGCTGGAAGAGGGCACTTGGCGGGCGGCGGTGGACGAGGCCTATCGTCAGGCCCTGGTCAACCTGGACAGCGTCGACGCCCCGGCGGGCGAAATGGAAGTGGTGCTGGGCCCCGGCTGGCCGGGCGTCCTGCTGCACGAAGCCATCGGCCACGGCCTGGAAGGCGACTTCAACCGCAAGAAGACCTCGGCCTTCTCCAACCTGCTCGGCCAGCGGGTCGCCGCGCCGGGCGTCACCGTGGTCGACGACGGCACGCTCGCCGACCGTCGCGGGTCGCTGACCATCGACGACGAGGGCACGCCGACCTCCACCACCACGCTGATCGAGGACGGCATCCTGAAGGGCTATCTGTTCGACCGCCTGAACGCCCGCCTGATGGGCGTGGCGCCGACCGGC
>CAZFRK010000063.1:0-11955 GCA_964521375.1 uncultured Rhodobacterales bacterium | reverse complement strand
GGACCCCCGTTCCCCCGATTCGATATTAGAGAGAGATAATAATCGAGATGCGGGGGGCGTACCCCCCGGACCCCCTGGTGAGGTGGCGAGCGGCTCCCCTTACGGGGACCCTGGCTCGCCGCACCCGGCCGCTGGCGCGGCCGGGCATGGCCCCCAAGGCAGTCCGAGCCTGGAGGCGGGAAGGCAACTCGCATCCTGCTGGCCGGAGATCGTCCGGCACGCGGTCGAGGCGACACCCGAATCAGAGCGGATCGCCATGCGGCTGTGGTTCGCCACGCCCAAGGTCCGCCCCCTGCGGATCGCGGGCGGCATCCTGCACTTGGTCTGCCCCAGCCCGTTCTACGCCGCCCGCGTCGAGGGCTTCGCGCCCGCCATTCTCGCCACCGTGTCCGAGCGCCTCGCGCCCGTCACCGCCCTCGTCTGTCACCCGGCAACCTCGGAGGCTGCATGATCACCGTCCACGTCCCTACCACCGCCACCCAACCGGAGGCACCTATGCCCGAACACCCCCAACCGTCGCCGGCTCCGCAGCACCGATTAGTTGGGCGTGTCTTGAGTCGGTTTTACGATGTCCAGTTGGACGATCCGATCCACATCATAGCAGACTACGACCCAGCTATCCCTGACGGCGGGGAACTGATGTCCAAGGCACATGAAGCTATCGGTGGACCCGGACTGACGATCACGGCGCACGGTTGCCAGCATCCAGGTTCCATATGGCTGAACTGGCCCGATGTCCCCGTGTTGATCGCCGCGTTACAGCAGGCGCTTCGAGATGCGCCCAACGAGGAGTTAACCCATGACTGACCCCCTCGCCGTCGCCCCCGATCTGCCGCAGGGCACGCCGGACGCTGGCGACCAGACGCCCACCGCGTCCACCACGCCCACCGCGCCGCCACCGGCCGAGCCGGAGCGCGATGCGGCCGGCGAGGTGTGGGATGCGCGCTGGCACGTCTCGCCGCCGCGCAAGAACATCAAGGGCCGCTGGGCTGGGAAGCCCGGGAATGCCGCCCGCCTGCGCGCCGGCAAGCCGCCGGTCAACGCGTTCGGCGGCGGTGCCGCGCCGGCCGCGCCAGCAGGTCAGCCTGCGCCGGATGCAGCGCCGCCGCCCGCGCCGCCGGATGCGCCGCCGCCGCCCGTGGCGTCGCGTCTGGTGTGGGAAGAGCCGTCCAGTGATCCGCTGGCCAAGGACGCGGTGCCGGTGGTCGAACGGCCGCGCGAGGCCTACGCCGCGACCGCGCGCAGCGTCGTGACGGCGCAGTTCGGCGTCGCGCAGATGGCGCTGGGTCCCGCCTGGGAGCCCAAGGACGGCGAGCGGAAAGCCTGGGAAAACGCGTGGCAAGACCTGATGCACCACTACCAGATGCCCATCGTCGGGCCGATCCTGGGGTTGATCATCCTCGCCATCGATTCGACCTCGAAGCGGTGGAAGGACCCGGACACCCGCGAGCGGTTCAAGGCCCTGTGGAACAGCCTCACCGGCAGCATGCGCCGGGTGACGCCACCACCGGCGCCACCGCCGGCTGAGGCTCCGCGCCCGCAGGCGCAACCGCGCTTTGCCGGTGACGACCACTCGCGGGCCTACGGTCCGTTGTGATCATTACCTGCGCGGCCATCGCGGTCGCCGCCATCGCCTGTGGTTGCGTCGCCGCGCTGGTGCTGTGGCTGCGGTGGTGGCTGGTGCAACGCGTCGTGAAACGCCTGGAAAACAAGGTAAAACTATGAGCGTCCATTACAGCCTGACCGGCGTTTCAACCTGCGGAAAGTCCGTGGCGTTGAAGGAAATCATCATCCCGGCCCACCGCGCCAAGGGCCGGGCGGTGGTCGTCCTCGATCCGCTCAACGCACGGTGGCAGCACGCTTCCATCGTCACCAGCGACCCGGAGCGGTTTATCGACTGTATGAAGAAATCACGCGATTGCGTGGGCATTGTCGATGAAATCCGCGTTTTCAAAGACGACTACAAAGTCCTCGTCGGCATCGAATGGTGTTTTTTTGCCGGTCGCAACCGTGGTCACCTCATGTACGCGGCCGCGCAACGGATGATGATGATCCCCCCCAACATCCGCGAGCAATGCGGGCATGCGATCCTGTTTCAACAGAACCGGCGCGGCCTGGAACAGATCGCGGAGGACATCAATCAACCGGACGCGGTGCTGGCGGCCGATCTGCCGCGCGGGCAATGCCTGATCTGCGCCCCATTCGAGCCGCCGGTGTGGTACGAGGTCTTTGACGTACGTGCGCCGACGTTCCGGCTGACGCGGCGGCAACTGGGCAGAGCGCAGGGCGGGCGGCTGGTGCCGCTCGCTCAGGTAGGCCGGGGATAGAAGTCAAGAGCGCAGTCGGACCGGCCGCGTCCATCGGGGGACGGCGGCGGGCGGTAGCGTGCGGGCAACCACACGCGGCACAGCCGCAGGAGTCGTCCCGTGAAGGAAAACCTCAAGCTCTTCGCCGTCGTCGTCGTCGCCGTCATCGTCGCCGGCTTCGTCGGCCGCTGGGTCGGTGGCCTGCTGGCGAAGAAGCCCGCCGCCGCGCCCGCCGCCTGAGTCGCGACCGCGACCAGCCCATCCCCTCGACCCACGCCAAGGACCCGTCATGCCCTTCACCCGTTCCAACACCGCGCCGGTCAAGCGCCCGATCAAGGGCGTGGTCAAGGACATCGGCGCGAGCAAGACGCTCCGCATCGAGCTGCCCACCGGCATCACCCTGCTCGATACCGAGATCGAAGCCAAGATTCTGGGCGGCGGCGCCTACCCGGGCACCGCGCCCAACCGGGCGCAGTTGATCGCCATGTGGACGCGCATCCGCGTCCTGCTCGACGGCGAAGAGCGCATCAACATGCCGATGACCGAGTTCATCGACCTCGTCGAGTTCGACCGGGGCAGCATCGTCGGCGCCACCGGCTTCGTGCCGTTCCTGTTCGAGATCCTGAGCAACAGCGACCCGCGTGGCGGGACCCTCGGCAACGATCTGGCGGCGAAGATCGGCCCGGCCTGGGGCCTCAAGAACCATGCCAGCCTCGTCATCGAGATCGAACAGGACGCGACCTCCACGATCGACTACGTCGATGTGTGGGCCAACATCCAGCCCCAGGCCGAGGACCTCGGCCTGCACCGCCGGCATGTCCGCCTGACCACGACCTTCGCGTCCACCGGCGTCCACGACTTCGAGATCCCCTTCCGCGAGCGCGGTGGCTTCCTGCGGGCGATCCACATCAAGCCGCCGACCATCGGCAACCTGTCGTACGTCCGCCTCTACGCGGACGGCATGCCCTACCGTGAGGGCACCGTCGAACTGCTCCACCGCGATCTGCTCAAGAGCGGCGACCGCCGCACCGCGCAGGCCGGGTGGTGTCACCTCGACCTGATGTGGCGCAACTTCGACATCGACGCGCTGCCGTGGGACATCCTCGACACCAAGCTGGTGTTGCAGATGACCTTCGCCACCGCCGCGCCCAACACCTTCCCGGTGATCCTCGACGTGGCGAGCCCGGACACGCGTCCGGCGTCGGCCGCCGCCTGAGGCTGGCGGCATGATGAGCGGCCGGCGGCACGCGCCGCCGGCCAACCCCCTTCCCCCGAGGCTCCGCCGTGTTCTCCCTCTCGATCAGCACCGCCAAGAGCCCCCAGGTTGCGACCACCGGCGAGGTGTCGTCTGCCTTCGGCTCGTTCAGCATCCAGGCCCGCGCCAACGATGCCAATGGGGTGTCGCAGGGCGTGCCGGCCACGCCCCGGGTGAGCGAGCCGGGTCTGGCCAAGGGTGCCCCGATCCCCTCCCTGTGGGAGTGGATGAAGGCGCGGCCGGCGGCCGTGGCCGTGGGCATCCTCGCCATCGTCGGCCTGATCTGGCTCGCCAAGCGCAAGGGCTGACCCGATGGGGTTCAGCCTCAAGAAAGTCGGCAAGAGCCTCGCCGGCTCCGTCAAGGATGCGGGCAAGTCCGTGTCCAAGGGCTTCTCGTCCGCGATCAAGACCGGCGCAACAGCCACCTTCGAGTACGGCACCCTCAAGCCGCTGGAAGCGGTGGCGCCCAAGGTGCTGAACTTCGCTGACCGGGCCAAGAAACTGGTCGGGCAGGCCTCGCAACTGCAACGCACCGCGCAATCGACCGTGGCCGAGAACCAAGGCCTCTTTGGGGTGATCCCGGGCATGGACGCCCTATCGCCCTACCTGGGCGGCGGCGGTGGCGGCGGCGGCTTCGCCGAGGCTCCGGTGTCGGCGGCGCAGCCGCAGCGCGTACCGGTGTGGGTGTGGATCATCGGCGGCGTCGCCGCCCTGCTCGCCCTGGTGTTGATCCTCCGCAAGAAAGCCTGATCCATGAAGGTCCACTACGAGCCGATCACGATCACCCTGGCTGCCGGCGAAACGCGGCAGATCGTGGGCGCTACGCGTTTCTTCCTCTTCTACGATGCCACCTCGCCCAGCAACGTGACGGCGCGGTTCGGCAACTCGCGCTCCGGCCTGTCGGCCTCGGCCGCGCTCATCAAGGGGTTCAAGAACGGGCCGCTCGACGACGTCGATGTGATCGAGATCACCAACACGGCCGGCGGGAACAACGCCATCACGGTGGTCCGGGGCGTCTCGGACTTCGACTACACCCGCGACACCGTGTTGGGCTCGCTGACCGTGGCGGACGGCGGCGACGTGACCCAGGGCGCCAAGGCCGACGCGGCGGCGAGCGCCGACGCCGGCACGTTCTCCCTCGTCGCCCTGTTCAAGCGGCTGCTTGCCCGCGTTACCACCCTTTTTGACCGCAAGGGCAAGCGTGTCCGTGGCCAGACGGCAGCCATGACCGGTACCGCCGATGAGACGGTGATTGCCGCGCCGGCCGCCGGTAATCACCTCGTCGTCACGGCCCTGCATGTCTACAACGCGCACGCCGCGACCGATACGGCGGTGGCGATCAAGGACGGCGCAACAGAACTGTTCCGGGTTCTGGTCCGCGCTGGCGCGACCGGCGTGCCCGTCGCGCTGCCCGTGCCTGACGGCATCCAGCTCACCAGTGCTACCGCGCTGGTCGCGGCGAACATCACCACGGGCAGCGACACCCGCGTAGCCGCGTTCGGCTACCTTGAGGCCGACTGATGAGCTTCACGCAGTCAACGGTGTCGCGGTTCGTTGCCGCTGAACGCCAATTTGGCGTGACCTTCACGCCGAATCAGGGCGCGGCATATCCCGACTTGAAGGCCCTGACGCAGAAGATCTACGCCGACCGCGTGGCCAAGCTGCCGTGGGTGCCGGCGTCGTGGCTCGCCGGGGTGCAGAAATTGGGCAGCGACTACCCCAATGATGTGATTCGGTTCCTGCCGTCGCGCATGGCCAACGGGCAGCCCAACCCGAACAATCCGCTGTTTCTCGACGATGAAGAGAAGATCGATGTCTGGATGTCGATCAACGACACCATTCAAAGCGGCATCATCAAGTACGGTGCTGCCCAGGCGGCAGCCGGCCGCGCCGAGCTGAACGCCCTCTACGCCAAGGCGGCGTTTTGGGACGCTGCCTACCGCGTGGCCGTGTTCGCCAAGGAGGCCCCGGCCAAGCTGGTGGGCAGCATCTTCGACGGCGCATCCGCCTTCCTGGGAACCTTCCTGCCGGACGCGCTGAAATCCTACGCCAAATGGATTTTCTGGCTGATCATGCTCCTGATCGTTGGCGGCATCGTGCTGTGGTACCGGGATAAGATCGCCAGCCTGTTCCGCCGCGTGAAGGGCGTGAAGCCGTGAGCAAGGCCGCCCTCTTCGACTGGCGCAACATCGTGGCCGCGCTCACCGTCACCGTGGCGACGGTGGCGGTCGGCAGTGCCGTTGACGTGCGCGACCGAACCGCCGCCAACACGGCCGAAATCAAGCGCGTGGCGGACGTGCAGGCCGAGAAGAATGAGCGCATCCTATCCGACCTCGCCGCCATCAAGAAGCACCTGGGGATCCTGCCATGAGAACGACCATCCTCGCCGTCCTGCTGCTGCCCCTCCTGCTGCTCACCGGCTGCGGTGTGGACAAGGCCCGCGTCGAGAAGGCGCTGGCCGACGCGCAGCGCACCGCGCAGAGCCTTGCCGCCTTCGTGGCGGCGACGGAGCCGCAGGCCGAGGCGCTCGCCGCCATCGCCGCCAGCACGGACAACCCGACCGCCGCCGCCGCCGCCGCCAAGGTGCTGGCCACCCTGCGCGCGGCGCAGGAGGCGCTCCCCAAGGTCAACGCGACCATCGTGGCGACCCAAGAGCAACTCGCGCAGATCGAGGCCGACGCCAACGGCAGGGTGCCCTGGTGGTCGGTCCTGGCCTCCGTCCTGCTCATCGTGCCGCGTGTGCTGGGTGCTGGTCCGGTCGCGGAGGCCATCGCCAACGGGCTGTGGTCGATCTTCGCGACCAAGCGCCAGAAGGCGGCCGACGCCCTGCTCCCCACCCCTGCCCAGGCCTGACCCATGGCACGCGATACTCTCATTACCACCCGCACCCGCCGCGCGCAGCTTGCCACCGTCATCGCCGGGGCGAAGACGCGCAGCGCCAACGTCATCGCCACCATCACCGCCCTGGTGAGCGGCGCGAGCCTCGCGGCCATCGACGCGGCGACGTTCGGCTTTTTCGAGGGCTGCGCCGCCACGGATTCCGTCAGCATCACCGCCACCGACCGCACCTTGACCAGCCCCGACAATCCCTGGACGGCTGCCGATGTCGGCAAGGCCATTCACGTCGCCGGAGCCGGCGCGGCCGGCGCGGTCCTGGTGACGCGGATCAGCTCCTACACCAGTGCCGGGGAAATCGAGCTGGCCGACGCAGCGGCGACCACCGTCACGGCTACCAAGACCAGCGCCGCCGGTCTGGCCGCCTGGGGCTGGTCGGTTGGCGTGGTGGACGACACCGACCCGATCCGTACCGCCGCCGGCGTGGCCCTGCGCTCGGACCGCATCACCGATGCGGGCGCGGCCGGTGCGAAGCCGGTGGCCGAGCGCTTCGCCAGCGCCGTCCACGGCATGGCGCGGCGGGCCGCCATCCCCGTCGTAGTGGACCTGCACTATCGCATCATGCGTGGCTGTGGCTGGGCCGCTGGCGAGATCGACAACGCCGGCACCACCTACACCCTGGGCGTGGCGGCCGCGGCCGGCGCAACGTCGCTGACCCTCGTCGGTGCCGTGCCGGTGAATCGCCAGTTGCTGGCCTACCTCGATACACAGGGCCGCTATCGCACGGTGGCTGTGACCACGGTCGCCGGGCAGGTCGTCAGCCTCTCAACGCCCCTAGAAGCGGCGATTGCCGCCGGGGCCAATGTTTTCGCCTTCTATACGAATTATGCCCATCCCAACCCGGCCGGATACCGGGCCATTGTCGATTACGCCCTGGCCGGCGAGGCGGACAGCGGTCTGTGGCCGGAATATGTGCGCTCGGCAAGCGTTGCGCCGGCTGCCTACAATGGCGGGGCGGTGGCGCTGTCGGTCGTCAACGATTCCAAGCTCCCCGGCTCTGCGAATGCCAAGCGGTACACCGTGACCCCGGGCGGTGCCTATCAGGGCTGCCGCTTCGATTTCACCCCACCCCGTACCGGGCGCGGCCTGGTGCGCCTGCGCCTCAATACCGGCGGTGCCGCCGTCAACGTCCTCTGCCAGTACAACACCGACAATGGGTATTTGACGGTTTACAATCAGAACCTGACCAACGATTCCGCGGAAGCCGTGGAATTCCCCATCGAAATCTGCCACGGGGTCACGGGCGGCAGCAATACCGTCACGGTGTGGATCACCCGGGCGGCCGGGGACTTCTACGTCAGCCAGGCCGAGCTGCTAATGAACACCGGCAGCCAGGTTGGCAACCTGAATCAGGGCCGGCATGTCCTCTATGGTGATTCCTGGTTTGCTAACCCCTCGCTTGCCCCGTGGATGGCTGCCCGCCTACCGGCTGCGACGATCATCAACAAGGGTGTTGGTGGCCGCTCTGCGTTCAGCCTCGCCTTCAATTACGCTGCCGAGGTCGCGCCGGAAAAGCCGGATTTTGTCTGGGTGATGGTCGGGACCAATGACGCGTATGCGCATTTCAACAAGGACGAATGGGCCTATTACCTGCGGTCGCTGGTGCGGCAGATTCAGGCGAGCGGCGCGGTGCCCATCCTTTTCACGCCCTCTGCCTGCGACCTGGCCACCGACGCCGTGGCCTTCGACCTGGCACGGGTCTATGCGGAGCGGGCAGTTCATTACGTCGATGAGCTGATTCCGCCGCTGGAAGCGAACGCAAGTGGCACCTGGACACCGGTTCCATCTGGCCTGGCTGTCACGGTGACAGCCGAATACGCCGGCAGGTGGCGTCGCATCGGTAATCGGGTCTTCTGTCAGATGACAGTGACGCCCACCGGCGGCGGAACCACCGCTTCGACGGCGGGAGCAACCTCTTTCACCGGCCTGCCGTTTTATGTGGCCTATCCGGTCGTCTGCGCCGCAACAGATAGCATCGTGAGCAACCTTGGGCTGGGCCAGGTATCGGCTGCTGGTGCTGGTGCCGTCTATACTCCGTCATGGGCCGCCACCGGCGCAACCGTGATCGTCACATTCGACTACGAGGCTGCGTGATGGATGCCAGTCGCGACGCCTTCGACCGCGCCACCGACGAGGGCAACGCCCGCATCGGCGAGGACCTCGACGGGGTGGCCCGGCCCGCCCCCGGACCGGCCACGGTAGCGGCCGTCGCCCTGTCGGCTCCGGCGCCGGGTTCGGTCGCCTCGGGCAAGCCGGCGAGCGTCCCCGAGCTTGGGAAGCTGCTGGCCGGGCTCTGGTCCTCCATGCAGCCGCAGGCCACCGCCGCCGCTGTAAGGCCTCAATCCGGCCCTGTTGTCCCCGTGGCGGCCAGCGCCGCCCCCAGGCGCCCAAAGTGGCTAGGATGGGCGGCAATCGTGGCCGGCGTGCTGCTACTCTGGTGGGTGGCGGCTGACTGAGCGACCGCAGCCCGGTCGGCGCGGTCGTAGGCCGCGAGTCTTTGAAATCTCGTCCACCAATCCGCCCAATGGGGAGGGGTGTAGCGGCTCCAACAGATCGGAACCGGCTTCCGGGTTGAGCTATTCCAGAGCATCCCGCAGCCTTTGCAGATCAGGACGCGGACGGGTCGCCCACGGTGACGGGACCCGGTGACGGTGAAGAGGGTTTCCCAACGGTGTGCCATCGGCTGTCCATTATATCGACAGCGGTGTCGATAAACTGCATATTGCTTGGGATTGGCCCGGTGTGTATCCTGGCAAAAATACCGAAACCCGAGGCTCAGAACCCCGGGTTTCGTTTAGCCACCCCTGCGCAAACAGGATTGGCCACGGAAATTGCCCCTTATCGGGGCCAGCCGTGCAGACGTGGGATCAGCCCGTAGGATAGCCTCCCGCCGCCGCCTTGCGCCGGGATCCTACATGGGTTGAGGTGCTGAGGCAACGGGCATCCCGCCGACCCACCGGCGGGGTTCCACGTGGGGATCCATATGGATACCGCTGCGCCGTTGCCCGCCGGATGTCCCGGCAGGCCTTTCCACAACCCGATTCCGGCCGCTGACCCGGCCGTCCGCCACGGGCACCCCGGGGAGGCCAAGCGCCTCTCGGACCAGTGCCAGCGCATCCTCGCCCTGTTCCAGGCCTCGCCGGAGCGCCGGGCGAGCAACCGCCAGCTCGCCGCCGTCTCCCTCAAGTACACCAGCCGGATTAGCGACCTCCGCCGCGCCGGGTTCGTGGTCGAGGTCGCCAGCCGCGATCACGTCTCCGGGCTGGTGATCTACGAACTGGACGGGAGGGCGGCATGATCCGCGAACTGATCGCCCTGTGCGCCGGCTGGCGGCGCGATGTGTTCCAGTCGCCGCCGCCGCCCGATACCGGCAACGGTCAAGGCGCATTCCGGTTCCGCTCGTCCCCGGCCAAGCGTGCCAAGATCGCCGCGCGGAATCGGGGTGGCCGATGAGCGGTTCCACCTCGGATGCCCTGATGGGCTTGGCCTGCGCCCTCATCATTGTCGGTGGAATGGGGGTGTTGTTTTGGTGCCTCGTCGCGCTTGGCGAATGGATCGCGCGGCCGCTTCGCCGTCCCCATCCCCCGAGTTTCGTTGCGGAACCGCTGGACAAGCCCCGGTCGTTCCCCTCGCGCTGCATTCCGGGACGCCATGACTGGCTGCTGCCGGCCGATGGTCGTCCCCCCTACTGCATCCGCTGCGGCGAACCGATGCCGCAGCGGTCGAGCCTGCGCGATCCCGAGGACGACACCATCGTGGATGTCCGGGCGCGGGAACGCCGGGCTACGATCCGCGACGATGACGGGGTCATCGGGGGTCGGGCATGAGCACGAAACCACCGTTGAGTTTGGCTGATCTGGAATGGATCGCGCATTATGTCTTCAACGACTTCACCCGGCCAGCAAACGAGCCCAAATTTACGCCATATCAACATGATGGGAACGACCCGTTTGTGATTCGCGACGCTGAGCATGAAACGGTGCAACACCTGCGCTTTGAAACACTCAGCGAGGCCACCGCCTGCGCTGCCGCCTTGAATCGCTTGGCGGAGTATAACTGGCCATGAGCACCGAATCCTGGCGGCCGGTGGTCGGCCATGAAGGGCGCTACGAGGTGAGCGATCACGGCAATGTGCGCCATGTCGCCCGGCCGATGCAGCGCGGATGTGTGCAATTTACCGTGCGTCCACGCCTCCTGCCCAAGCGCCTGGGCGGTCGGGCGAACAACTATCACCGGGTTCACTTGAATAACCCGGAGCGATTCGCCTACGTCCACACCTTGGTGCTGGAGGCGTTCCGGGGCATCCGGCCGATTGATCACCTCGGATGCCATCGCAACGATGACGGCTTCGACAACCGGCTGGAAAATCTGTATTGGGGTACGCAGGAGGACAATCTGGCGGACAAGGCCCGGAACCGGGTCGGGGCGGCGACGGTCGAAGCCGACGCTGACGCGGTGCCGTTTTGAGCGGTCCCGATCCGGCCGCCGGCTCCGCCCAGCGGCACCGCGTCCGCGACGCGGTGTTGGTGCTGTTTTACACCAGCAAGCAGAAGGGGTGCGCCCTCCTGCGCGCCGACGTGGTCGCCGCGCTGCCCAACAGTGACCGCCGCGACGTGGAAAACGCGCTGGATTGGTGGCGGATGCGGAAGCTGTGGGGTCAGCCCGAGGTTCTCCGCTGGACGGATGCGGGCTGGATCCTGACCGCCTACGGGGAACAGATCGCCCGGGATCGGCTCGCCATCACATGAGCCGCTCCGCCCTCGTCATCATCGCCGTCGAGATCCGCGACGGCGACGTGGTCGGCGTCACGGCCGACCAGCGCGATCCCGCCGTGGTCGCGCTGCTCAACGCCCAGGGCGCGGGGATCACCACCCCGCGCCCCATCCTCCGCTATCCCAAGGCTCACGCGCTGCGCGCAGCGGTAGCCCACCTGATCACCGCTGCGCGCGAAAGCACCCAATGCACTACCTGATGCCGTTTCTTCCGCGTTTGATCGTCCTGGGCCTCGCCGGCTGGCTGTCGCTGTCGGGCGCGGTCTGGCTGCCCATCGTCCTGGTCGTCCTCGTCGTGTGGGGGCGCGGCTTCCCGCGCGTCTACTGACATGGACTACCAGCAACGGATGGAGCGGGTGCGCCTCTACGGGCCGCGCCGGCCGATCCTCCGGCACATCCTGCTGATGTTGTGCCTCTACGACACCGAGGACGGCATCCTCGTCTTCGGCGGCCGCCTGGAAGACGAAACGGGCTATAGCGACCGCGCCATCCGCCGCGCGCTGCGCGAGCTCGTGGAAATGGGCTGGCTCAAGCCCGAGAAGGAAGCGCGGCCGACCGACCCGCGCCAGCGCAGCGCGAATCAATACGGGCCGAGTGGTCAGGCCCGGGTGCATGGCAACCTCGGCGGCCGCCGGCCCGGCGGCGACGGCTGCAAGACCCGCTATTGGATCATCTACCGGTCGAGCCGCGCCCCCGAGCGGCCGCCCGCCCGCAACGTGAAGAAGGG
>CAZFRK010000062.1:0-12094 GCA_964521375.1 uncultured Rhodobacterales bacterium | reverse complement strand
CTGGCCTATTCGGCCCGCAACCGCTCCGCCTCCTGCCGTATCCCCTACGTGTCCAGCCCGAAGGGCAAGCGCGTCGAGGTCCGCTTCCCGGACCCGACCGCCAACCCCTACCTGGCCTTCGCCGCCATGATGATGGCCGGCCTGGACGGCATTCAGAACAAGATCCATCCGGGCGACCCGATGGACAAGAACCTCTACGACCTGCCGGCCGACGAGCTGACCGGCATCCCGACCGTGGCCGCCTCGCTGCGTGAAGCCCTGGACTGCCTGAAGGCCGACCACGACTTCCTGACCAAGGGCGACGTCTTCACCGAAGACATGCTGCAGGGCTACATGGACCTGAAGTGGGAAGAAGTCTACAACTTCGAACACACCCCGCACCCGGTCGAATACAAGATGTACTACTCCTGCTAAGGACGGCGCGGAGGCTTCGGCCTCCGGCCTCTCGCGGCGAAAAGACACCCCCGCCGGGACACCGGCGGGGGTTTTTCGTCATCAAGACAGCCCGAAGGCTGGGGCACGGGAAAGGGGGCCTCCTTTCGCTCAGGATCGCCGGGAGCTTCGTCCTGGCCTCGCCCTTCCCCCTCCTCCAGTCCAAATGCATCGTTTCTGCGACAGGCCGTTACGGTGTATCGTCGAAGCTTATACCGCTTCCGAGGGAATTGCAGGATGCCGCACATCCTAATCGTTGACGACGAGGACGTGTCCCGCTACACGCTTCGGCAAATGCTGGAATCACTCGGTCATTCGGTCGCGGAGGCGTCGAACGGGGTGACGGGGCTCCAGGCCGCCAAGGACGGCTGCGACCTGATCATCACCGATATCATCATGCCCGACATGGAAGGCATCGCCTTCATCAAGGAACTGAAGCAAACCTATCCCGGTCGCCCGGTCATCGCCATATCGGGGGGCGGTCGAACCCGAAATCTCGACTTTTTGGAAATCGCCCGCCAGTTCGGGGCCGACGACAGCCTGGCCAAGCCCTTCACCACCTCCGACCTCGGTAAGGCCTTGGCCGCCATTGGGTTGACAGGAAAGGAAGACGCGTAATGCCGTCCGGCGACGACACCCTCTTCTCATGGCATGACCGCTACGCCCTGAACGAGCCGGAGGTTGACGATCAGCATCGACAGCTGCTGGAACTGGCGCGCCTGCTTCACGAGGCCCTGAGCGCCGGACGCGGCGGCGCCGTCGCCGACCGGGCATTGACCGCCCTTAAGGAATACGTGGACCTTCATTTCCGAGACGAGGAGGACCTGTTCCGCCGCCTGCGTTGTAGCGATCTGGAGCATCATCGCGCCGAGCACCAACGCCTGCGACAGGACGTCGAGGAACTGGCGCGCGACGTGGACTTGGGCTTTGATGGCCTGCCGGAAAAACTGGTGCTTTGGGTGGAACGCGTCCTGGTTCCGCACATGGTCAACGACGATCAGCGGACCCTCGCCTCGGCGCGCGGCAAGCCCGGGGCTCCACGATGAGCGCCGGATCCGCGCTTCCCGCCGGGCAACGCTCCCCGCGTGAACGCGAATACGCCGAGTTGCGCGACTCCCTGGGCAACGTCCTCCGCACCCGCGGTCGGGTCATCGACGTCGCGCCCCTGCTGCCCGCCGCGGCCCGTGCCAAGGCCCGCCTTCCTGGACGCATCGAAAGGACGGTCGTCGCCGTTCTGGAAGATTACCTGAGCGACAATGGATGGTTCTGGCGCGAGTCCGGGACCGCCTTCGGCATCGTCTATCCCAACCTTCTCGGCCCCCTCCTCGCCCTCAAGCACCGCGCCCTCGGTCAGGCCGTGGAGAGGGCGGTGAAACAGGTCGTGGGCGACCCCGCGGACGGACAGGCCGTACGGGAAAAGAGTCCGCCGCCCCGACCGAGCCGACGCCTCGCGCAGGGCCCCTTCCTGGAATTCTGCCGCAAGAAGAAGGTGACGGCGACCCAGATCCACACCCTTGACCTGGCGGAGGCGCTGTTTGGCGAGACCGAGCCGGGGATGACCCTTTCGAAGCGGGCGAAAGGCGCCATAGCCGACGTACTGGACGATTACCTGAGCCTTCAGGGCCATTACACGGTCCTGAACGACACTCAGATCCTGTTGGCGTTCCCCAACCTCGGCCGCGGCCTTGGGGAGCTGAAGCGCAATGCCATCGCCATGGAAATCGCGCGCCGACTGGAGGCACCGACTCAGCGGCCAGCCGAAGACGACGACGCCGTGGAAGAAAAGCTGCGTGCCCTGCGTCTGAGGCGAGGCCACGACCACCGCGCCGAACCGACGGTGCCGCGCGACGACCCATCATCCTCGCTGGCCGTTCCGCGGCCCGTCGACGAGATCGACGCCGAACAGAAGAAGATGTGGGACCGGGCCCTGGCCGCGATGTCTTCCGGCTACACCGAGAGCATCGACCTGACGAGCTTCCCACCGGATCGTTCCGTTGTTTTCGCCCCTGTTTGGCGCGTTACCGGTCACCTGTTGGCGGGCCATGTGATGCAGGCGGCGGAAGTGCTGGGCGATGGCGGCGTCGTGCCCCTGGGTGGCGTCCGCCGCACGCTCGACCAGACCAGCGACACCCATCCGCTTGACCTGCCGATGATCGCCCGCGCGACGGGCCATATACGAGGGACGGATCCCGGCAAGCCGATCGGCCTGATGATCGTTCCCGTTCATTTCCGCACCCTGGAACGCGCCAGCCTGCGCAGCCTGTTCCTGGAGATCTGCTCCCGCCTGGACAGAGAGCAGCGTCGCTTTCTGGTTCTGGAACTGGCCGGAGTTCCGGGCGATCTGGCGCCTTTCCTGCTGGAAGAATGCCTCGCCCAACTACGGCCTTTCTGCCGCGCCGTCATCGGCCGCGCCCAGCTCAGCAGTCGAGACCTCAACGCGTGGCGCGGCAAGGGACTTCATGCCATCGGCCTGGATCTCGCCCACTATAAGGCCGACGAGGCGCCGCTGATGAAGGGAATGGATGACTTCATGGACGCCACCTCGGCCATCGGAGCCCGCACCTACATCAACGGCCTGCGGACCACCAGCTTGGCCACGGCCGCCATCGCCAGCGGCTTCGACTATCTGTCCGGCGCCGCCATCGCCCCGCTCGTCCAAACCCCGGACCTGATCCGACGCTACGAAACACGCGAGCTTTACACCACCTCGTCCGGCACGCCGCCGGAGGAGTCGTCCACTCCGTCCTCCTGATCGAGCAGCGGCAGGTAGACATCGAAGACCGACCCCTCGCCAAGGCGACTGGAGGCGACGATTTGCCCCCCATGCTTGGTCGCGATGTCCTGGGCCATGGACAGACCCAGCCCCGTCCCCCGCCCGACCTCCTTGGTGGTGAAGAACGGATCGAAAATGCGCACCAGAACGGTCGCGTCCATGCCAACGCCGTTGTCACGCAAGCGGATACGCGCCCACGTCCTGTCCCGCGGAAGCGTCGGGGCCTGCGCGGCCAGGTCAGCCTCGCCGATGGCGGACAGTTCGATGCGCAAGGTTCCGACGCCACCGTCCATGGCATCCGCGGCATTGGACGCCAAATTCAAGAGAACCGCCTGCAAACCCGACTTGTCGCCGAGGATCCACCCCACCTTCTCGACCGCGGTGCTCAACGTCACCGTCGATGGAATGACCGCGGCGAGGAGCGCCAGAACGTCTTCCAGAAGAAGATCAAGGGCGACCGGCTCCCTGGCGGGCTGATAGTCCCGGGCATAGGCCAATATCCGCTTGACGAGGATGGAGGCCCGTTCGGCCGCGTCCACCACATGGTCGAGGCGGTCCCGATTCACCTCCCCAATCGAGGGGTCCTGGCGCACCATGTCCGATAGGGCCAAAATCGGCATCAGCATGTTGTTGAAGTCATGGGCGACGCCGCTGGCGAGATTGCCGAGCGCCTCGGCTTTCTGGGCCTGACGGAGGCGGCCTTCGGCTTCTATCCGGGCGGTTATGTCGCGCACGGCGACGCTGAAATGGGGCCGGCTCTCGCCGCCCCACGCGCCAACGGAGAGTTCAACCGGCACGGAGACCGTGCCCTCTTCGCCCTGCCGCGCGACCGATGCCTGGGCCGCGCGAGGTCGACCCGAACGGGCGGCCTGCTCCAAAAGATCGCGCACCACGTCGGCCTCGGAAAAAAGCGAGGGAAGATCCTGGCCGACGACGCGGAGCGAGGAGCGACCGAAAATGACCTCGGAACGCTCGTTGCATGATATCACCTCGCCGAGGGGGGATACCTCCAAGACACTGTCCGGAATGGACTCCACCAAGGCCCGCAGCCGCCCCTCCCGACTGCTCAGGGCCGCCTCTGTCCTGGCACGCGTGATGGCGGCGCCCAGAACACGGACGATCATGCCCAGCGCGTCCCGTGAGGCATCCGACCAGACACGGGCGAAGCGGGTCTCGTCAAATCCCAGGATACCCCAGAGTTCACCTTCGACGAGCACCGGAACCACCAGCAGAGACTTGACCTCTTCCTCCGTCAGCAGCGGCCCAAGCGGCGCGGGAAGATCAGCGGGCGTCAGGGCCAGCATCTCGCCCCGTCGCAGACGCACCAGAGTATCGCCCAGAGCGGCCTCGCCGAGCGGCAAATCCTTGAAGGACTCATCGTGGATCAGCGAACGGACCCCTGGGGAGCACCACTCCGCCATGCCGGTCAAACGGACGACCTCGGCACTCTTGTCGGCGGACAGAATGAAGGCATAAAGATAAATCCGGGTAACATCGATCGCCGGCCCCAAGAGGTCAAGCGCGCGCGGCAGGACGGCGTGCCAGTCTCCCCGTTGGAGAAACAGCCCGGCCTGCTCGTTCAGGACCTTGAGAATGGACTCACGCCGCTTGAGAAGCTCCTCCGCCTCACGCCGTTCCGTCACGTCACGACCGCCCCCCTGTATCTCGACAAGGCGTCCTTCATCGTCGAACAGCCCGTGATCAATCCACTGCTGCCAGCGGATAACCCCGCCGCGACCAACGACGCGATGTTCGGAGATGTAGACGGGGCTTTCGGGCGCGATGGCCGCGACGATCTCGGCGAGGACCGCCTTGTCCTCCTCGGGCACGAATTGCAGGAAATTCTCGCCGATCAGGCTCTCGGGCGCCCGGTCGAAGTATCGACCGTAGGCCTCGTTGACGAACGTCAGCGTGCCGTCGGGACGATAGCGGCACAGCGGCTCCGCGTGATCCTCGATCACGGCGCGATACCGCGCCTCGCTGCCGCGCAACCGACTTTGCGTCTCGCGCAACAGCAAGGCAAGGCCCGCCAGGCTGGCGACCCGGGCCAGGAAGACCCGCGGCGTCTCGACATCCGAAAGGTCGGGCACCGACATCTCCACGCGGATGAGGGGCGCGCCGCCCTCCGGAGCGACGGCGACGATCGTCTCCCCCTCGGTCGGTTCCGCGCTTCCCGCCGCACGGATGACCTGTCCGTTCTCATCCAGTCGGAAGACCCTCAGCGGACGGTCCGGATAGATCGCTCGCACGGCCTCGACCACCAGATCCGCGATGGCGACGTCGCGGACCGGAGCCAACAATTGCCGCCCCAGATGGGCCAGTTGGTGGCTCATCTCCGCTTCCCGTCGCAGCGCCTCCTGGGCCTCCCGCACCTCCGTCATGTCGCTGAAACTGATCACGCCGCCGACGATCTCGGCCTGCTCGATCAGGGCTTCGGCCCGGAACAGCACGGGAAAGGACGTCCCGTCGGCACGGCGGAACCAATGTCCCTCGTTTCCGCGGATCGACCGCCCATCCGTCGCGCAGCCGACAACCGACGACGCTTCGCCGGACGCATGATGGCCCGTCAGGTCATCGACCGCCCGACCGAGGAACCGGTCCCCGTCACCGCGCGCGAGGATCTCCGCGGC
Organism: uncultured Rhodobacterales bacterium; assembly: GCA_964521375.1. GTDB lineage: Bacteria > Pseudomonadota > Alphaproteobacteria > Rhodospirillales > Rhodospirillaceae > CAZFRK01. Next base: position 6,259 of record CAZFRK010000062.1, on the reverse strand, counting down.
GGCGGGGTTGAAGCCGGTGCAGATACCCGCGCGGTCAAAGGTCAGGAGTCCTTCCGCGACGGAGTTGAAGACGCTCCGCATGCGCGACTCACTGGCATCGACACGACCGGCCATATAGCCGCCGACCCGCCAGACGACAAAGACGGAGAGAATGATCAACGGCAGGCCGACGGCGCCGGACACCCAAATCGCCTGGATGAAGGGGGCACGAAATTCCTCCGCGTCGATCTTGACCGCCAGCCCCGCGTTCAGGCTCGGCAACGGCACGAAAGCCGCCATGACCTCGGCCCCAGTGTAATCAAGGCCGATCATCGTCCCGCGGTCGCCGGCCAAGGCCCTGCGGAGCGGCTCGGCGTGCCCATCATTCCACACCAATGTCGACAGCGGCTCTTCGCCGGAACGGTCGCCGGTAACCGCCAAAAGGGCGACGGCATTGCCTTGCCGGGTTCCAACGACGATCTCCGCGCTCCGCAAACCCGCCGAGAAACCCTTCAATCCAGCGCGCACCTGCGACAGGGTGGCCTGCGCCGAGGCCGACGGGTCCAACCGCCCGCGGTCGTAGGTGGCGACCGCCTCGACCAGCGCGGCTTGGCTATTGGCGATGTCGGCGAGCAGGATCATCTGGCGATCCAGGGCCCGGACGTACAGGACGCCGCTTCCCGCGGCACCGACCAACAGCATGGCCAGAAGGATGGTCGCGGCGATGGCGACCAACCGTCGGGTCCTAGTCTTGGACATCCGAGCATCTCCTTCCCGATGCGGGAATGGTCGCATGATACGGTCCGCCCGTCGCGCCAAATCGGCGGCGACGGAAGCTGGGCATCACCCGCGTTCACCTCGCGTTTCGATCATCGTCGCATGGAGGTGATCGAGCCTCCGGCCCCGACTCTCAGGTCAAGCCCGCCAGCAACCCGCCCTTCAACGCCAAGAGCACCAGGGACACGGTGACGACGGAGAGCAGCGTCGTCGCCAGGATGCTGGCCGAGGCGCGTTCCATCCAGATGTCGTACTGCTGGGCGATGACATAGACGTTGGTCGCCGTCGGCAGGGCGGCCAGCAGCACCGCCGTCGCCACCCACACCGGGTCGAAGTCCCCCGCCACGCCCAGGACCCCCGCCATCAGCAGCGGATGCAGAACCAGCTTGATGGGGATGATGAAGGCCAGTTCGCCGGGAATGCGCCTCAACGGGCGCAGCGACAGGGCCACCCCCATGGAGAAGAGCGCGCAGGGCGCCGCCGCCTGCGCCAGATAGCCGATCAGGCGGTCGACCGGGTCAGGCATGCGCAGCCCCAGGAAGGCGGCGCCGACGCCCAGGATGGTGGCGACGATGAACGGATGGGTGACGATCTGCCGCGCCACCAGCGCCACCAGTCGCCAGCCGGTGACGCTGGCCGTCCCGGCCACCGCCATGGCCGCCGGGGCGAAGACGAAATGCAGGATGTTCTCGAAGCAGAAGATCAGGGCGACCGGCACCGCCGCGTCTTCCCCGAAGACCAGCAAGGCTAGGCCCGGCCCCATGTAGCCGATGTTGCCGTAGGCTCCGGCCAGCCCCTGGACGGCGGCCTCGGCCACCTTTCCGGCGGTGCGGACCAGGGCCAGCCCGAAGGTCAGGCAGAGGACGGCGAAGGTGACGCCGACGTTGGCGCCGATGAAGTCCCATTGCGTCAGCTTTTCCACCGGCGTCCGCGACAGCAGGCGGAAGAACAGGGCGGGCAGCGCCAGATAGACGACGAAGACGTTGAGCCATCCCAGCTCCACCAGCGGCAGGCGCTTCCACCGCCCGGTCACGGCGCCGACCGCGATGAGTCCGAAGAACGGAAGGATCAGGGCGATGACATCAAGCATGGCGACCGAAGACTTTCAGGAGGTGGACCGAGCGACTGTCGGAGGGCGGCTGGGAACGGCGGGGAGCGGTGGGGAGCGATGGGGAGCGGTGGGGAGAGGCTCTTCCATAGCACGGCGGCGCGACGCGAGCGATCCACCGCCGTCGCCTTTTCGGCGCGAACGGCCCCGGACAGGTCGCCCGTCCGCCGACGCCCCGTCGACGGTCCCCCTTTATCCCCGCCCGCCGATCGCCTAAAAGAAGCCCCCGTTCCGCCGGACCAGCCCCTGGAGGCCGGGTTTTTCGCACAATTCGTAGGCAAGTCTTGGGCAAGCACGCTTTCCGGGCCAAAATCATTGAGAAAACTTGACACTGCTTCCGCCGGGCCGGGAAACTGTCCCCGCGAAGACGACGGCATTCCTCAGCAAGAGGCCCCGGTGACAGAGATATCGACCGCGTCCGCTCCAGCATCCGCTCCGGCGCTGGAGGTCCTGGACATTCACAAGAGCTTCGGCGGCCTGGAAGTGCTGAAGGGGATCTCCGTGACCGCCCGCGACGGCGACGTCATCTCCATCATCGGCTCGTCCGGCTCCGGCAAGAGCACCTTCCTGCGCTGCATCAACTTCCTGGAAACGCCGGACGCCGGAACCATCCGCATCGGCGGCGAGGAAGTGCGCGTCAAGCAGAAGCGCGGCGGCGCCCAGGCCGCCAGCGAACGGCAGCTCGCCGCCCTGCGCCGCCGCCTGGGATTCGTCTTCCAGCAGTTCAACCTTTGGCCGCACATGACGATCCTCCAGAACGTCATCGAAGGCCCGGTTCAGGTCCTGGGCCTGTCGAAGAAGGAGGCCGTCGACAAGGCCGAGGCGCTGCTCGCCAAGGTCGGCATCGCCGACAAGCGCCATTCCCATCCCGTTCACCTGTCGGGCGGCCAGCAGCAGCGCGCGGCCATCGCCCGCGCCCTGGCCATGGACCCGCGGGTCATCCTGTTCGACGAACCGACCAGCGCCCTGGACCCCGAACTGGTGGCCGAAGTCCTGGGCGTCATGCGCGGCCTGGCCGAGGAAGGCCGCACCATGCTGATCGTCACCCACGAAATGGGCTTCGCCCGCGAGGTCAGCTCCGAGATCATGTTCCTGCACCAGGGCAAGGTCGAGGAGCAGGGGCCGCCGTCCCGCGTCCTGACCGATCCGGAAAGCCCCCGGCTGCGCCAGTTCCTGGCCAGCCATCTGCACTGATGTCCACCCTTTAAGCCTGTTTCTCCAGTCGTTCAGACGCACCACCGCAGGAGGTTCCCCGTGCTGAAGATCAAGACGACCTTTGTTGCCGCCGCCACCGTCGCCGTCCTGGCGTTCGGCGCCGTCGCCGCCCAGGCCTCGGACAGCATCCGCATCGCCACCGAGGGCGCCTTCCCTCCGTTCAACACCATCGACGACAAGGGCCAGCCCCAGGGCTTCGACGTCGACATCGCCCGCGCCCTCTGCGCGCAGATGAAGGCCGACTGCGAGATCGTCACCCAGGACTGGGACGGCATCATTCCGGGCCTGCTGGCGAAGAAGTACGACGCCATCATCGCCTCCATGTCGATCACCCCGGAACGCCTGGAAGCGGTCGCCTTCTCCGACCCCTACTATTCCAACAAGCTTCAGTTCGTGGCCCCGAAGGGAAAGGAGTTCAACCTCTCCGCCGATGGACTGAAGGGCAAGACCGTCGGCGCCCAGCGCGCCACCATCTCCGCCCAGTGGCTGGAAGAACACCGCCCCGGCGCCGACATCAAGCTCTACGGCACCCAGGAGGAAGCCTTCCTCGACCTCGCCTCGGGCCGCCTGGACGTGGTGCTCAACGACGTCTACGTGACCTATGACTGGCTGAAGTCCGACGCGGGCAAGGACTTTGAGTTCAAGGGTCAGCCGGTGTTCGACGACGACAAGATCGCCGTCGCCTTGCGCAAGGGTGACGACGCCCTGCGCGAAAAGATCAACAAGGCCCTGGCCGAGATCATCGCCAACGGCACCTACGAGAAGATCAACGCCGACTACTTCCCGTTCAGCATCTACTAAGACGGACGAAGACGACCGGACAACGGCCTGCCGAAGGCTCCGACATCCGAACGGAGCCTTCGGTCGCGCCGCCGGATCGGACGTCGCACAAAAGGGCCTTTCGCGGATGGATCTTCAGGGTTTCGGCGACCAGCTTTTGCTCGGCCTATGGGTAACCATGCAGGTCGCGGCCGGGGCGTTGTTGCTCGGCCTCGCCCTTGGCCTGGGGGGCGGCATCGCCAAGGTCTACGGCCCGCGCTGGCTGCGCGGCGTGGTCGAAGCCTACACCACCCTGTTCCGCGGCCTGCCCGAGTTCCTGGTCATCCTGATCGTCTATTTCGCCGGGGCCGTCTTCCTGACGGAAGTCTTCGGCGGCGGCGACTACATCGACTTCCCGCCCTTCCTGGCCGGCGTGGTGGCCCTGGCGTCCACCTTCGGCGCCTACGCGACCGAGGTCTTTCGCGGCGCCTTGCAGGCCGTCCCGGCGGGCCAAATGGAAGCGGGGAAGGCCATCGGCCTGCCGCGCCTGACCGTCTTCCGTCGCATCGTCCTGCCGCAGGTCTGGCGCTACGCCTTGCCGGGGTTGGGCAACCTGTTCCTGGTCATGCTGAAGGATACCGCCCTGGTGTCGCTGATCGGCGTCGACGACCTGATGCGCAAGGCCGACATCGCCCGCAACGCCACCAAGGACAGCTTCACCATGTATGCCGCCGCCGCCGTGCTGTACCTGCTTCTGACGGCGGTCACCACCGCGTTCCTCACCATCATGGAGAAGCGCGCCGCGCGCGGCTTCACCCGGACGGCGTAAGGGAGCGCGATCATGGATTTCAGCGTCGACCTGATCCTCTCCAGCCTGCCCAAGCTGCTGAGCGGCGCCTGGCTGACCATCGAACTGGTGGGGCTGAGCGTCTTCATCGGCGTCTTCATCGCCGTGCCGGTCGCCATCCTGCGGGCCAGCACCAACCCCATCATCCGCAACTTGCCGCTGCCCTACGTCTTCTTCTTCCGGGGCACGCCGCTGCTGGTGCAGATCTTCCTCATCTACTACGGCCTGGGCCAGTTCGAGGCCGTGCGCGACAGTTGGGCCTGGACCTTCCTGCGCGAAGCCTATTGGTGCGCGATCATCGCCTTTACCCTGAACACGGCGGCCTATTCGGCGGAGATCATTCGCGGCGGCATCGTCGGCGTGCCGCATGGCGAGATCGAGGCCGCCAAGGCCATCGGCATGACCCGCCTTCAGGCGCTGCGCCGCATCGTCCTGCCGCGCGCCTTCCGCATCGCCCTGCCCGCCTACGGCAACGAAATCATCTTCATGATCAAGAGTTCCGCCCTGGCCTCGACGATCACCCTGCTGGATCTGACCGGCGTGGCGCGGGCCCTGGTCGCCCGCACCTACAAGCCGGTGGAGGTCTTCCTGGCCGCGGGCATCCTCTACCTGCTCATCGTCTACGGGGTGACCTGGGTCCTCAGGCGGGTGGAGAAACGTCTTTCAGTAACCCCGGCCCGTCTTGCCACCCGGGCCGAAGACGCGGGTCCGCTATGACCTTGTCCTCCGTCCGCACGGCCCGGAAGCCGACGGAGCGGTAAAAGGACGGCGCCTTGGGATGGTCCAGGGTGCAGGTGTTGAGCGTCAGCGTCCGGACCCCTTGGCGGGACCAGACCACATCCTGCACGGCGCCCATGAAGGCCGGTCCCAGCCCGCGCCCGGTCATCTCCGGAACCAGTCCGAACAGCGCCAGATCCGGCGTTTCCGGGGTCCGGAAATCCAGTTCGCAGAAGCCGACCGGCTCACCGCCCAGCATCAGGGTCCGCACCTCCACCGCCGGATGATGGATGACGGCGGCAAGGTCGGCGTCCGTCTTGGCCCGCCGCTCCCACCACAACCAGTCCCGCCCCACGGCGTCGTAGAGGTAGCGGTAGAAGCGGACGCTGGGACGCGTCACCTCCTCCAGGCGCGCTCCCGCGGGCAGGGCGGGGAATTCCCGTTCGGGACGGGCCGGCAACTCCATGTAGGTGATGGTGATGGTGATGGTGATGGTGACGGCCAAGGGCGAACGCACGGCCCCGGAGGACGGTGGCGGGGAAGAGAGCGGCATTCCTGACCTCTTGACGGTGACGGACGGCGGCAGACTAGCGCCCCGGGCCGCCCGGCGCCAGAGGCCGCCCGCCGCAGCGCGGCCGAAACCGCGCCACGCGGGCCGCATCGGGCGCGGGGACAAAACGCTATTGAAAATCATTCTCACATAAAACATAAAAGACCTTACGGGATGAACGGCCTCTCAAGCTACCGCTCCCGTGCCCCCGACCACCGGCCACCGACACCGACCGGCGCCAAGGACCGCCAGCCACCTCGACAGGGAGCCAGCCCATGACCTTTCCGACGCCCCGCCGCCCCGCGAC
>CAZFRK010000061.1:0-12591 GCA_964521375.1 uncultured Rhodobacterales bacterium | reverse complement strand
CGCAGATCGTCAACGCCGCCCTGGAGGAAAGCGTCCACGTGGTCGGCCTGTCGATTCTGTCCGGCTCCCACGTGCCGCTGGTGACCGAGGTCCTGGAGCGCATGCGCGCCGCTGGGCTGGCAGACATTCCCGTCATCATCGGCGGCATCATCCCCAAGGAAGACGAGGAAACGCTCCTCGCCGCCGGGGTGGCCCGCGTCTATACGCCCAAGGACTACGACCTGACGGCGATCATGGCCGATATCGTCGGTCTGTTGGAAACCACCAAGCAGGCGGCCTAGCGCGAATCCCCAGCGGACGGCGGCCAGGACGGGCGCGGCGGCGGGAGTTTTGTCGCCGCCTCCCGAACCGCGTGTCTGTCGCCGGAGCATGCCTCCCATTCCGTGGCGAGCGTTGTTGGTGAACGGCATTCGATTATCATCCCCGCAAAGGAAACAAGGGGATGATCCATCATGCGAAGAGGGGGTTTGTTCACCCGGATGCTCGGCATCGTCGGCGTCACGGTGATCGGCTTGACCATACTCACGACGCTGTCCGTTACCCGGCTGAAGCAGTCCATGCTCGACGATCAGGTGGTCGAACTGCGCCACGTCGCCGAAATCGGCCTGGGCGTCGTGCGCGGCTACCACGCGCTTTATGCCGCCGGGACAGTCGACGAGGAGACGGCCAAGGCGATGGCGGTGGCGGCGCTCGACGGTCTGCGCTACGGCCCGCGGAACTACATCTTCGCCTATGACTACACCGGCCATGTGGTGGTGTCTCCGGGGCATCCGGAACGGGTCGGGCGCAGCAGCTATGAGCTTAAGGACCCGCGTGGCGTTCCCTTTATCGCCGAAATGATTCGCCATGCCAAAAGCGGTGGCGGAGCGGTGCGCTACACCTTCACCAAGGCGGACGACGACCGCCTCTACGACAAGATCTCCTACGCCGTCGGCTTCGACGATTGGGGGTGGATGATCGGCACCGGGACCTATGTCGGCGACATCGACGACGCCTTCCACGACGAACTCCTGCGCATCGGTGGGGTGGCCTTGGTCATCCTTCTGCTGTCCGTCGGCCTGACGCTCCATGTCGCGCGGGGCATCACCAAGCCCCTGACGGCCTTGTGCGGCGTCACCGAGGGGCTGGGCCGCGACGGATACCGGACCGAGGTGCCAAGCCGCGACCGTAAGGACGAGGTCGGCCTGTTGGCCCGGGCCATCGACGCCCTGCGCCTCGAGGCCGCAAAGGCCGCCCGGATGCGCGAGGCCCAAGCCGAGGCCGAGCGCCGGGCCCAGGAGGATCGGCGCCGGTCGGCCCTGCGAATCGCCGACGATTTCGAGGTGGGCATGAACCAGGTGGTCGGCGTCCTGACCGCCAACATCGGCAAGATGAACACCGCGTCGCGCGCCATGACCACGACGGCGGGGCGGGCATCGGGGGACGCGTCCTCGGTGGCGGCGGCGGCCGAACAGGTGTCGACCGGCATTTCCACCGTCGCGGCGGCGACCGACCAGCTCAGCGCCTCCATCCGCGAGATCTCCCGCCAGGTGGTCGAAAGCTCGACCCTGTCGCGGGGCGCCGTGGCGCAGGCCAACCAGACCTCGGCGGTCTTCGCCTCGCTGGCCGGGGCGGTCGAACGCATCAGCGACGTGGTGTCGTTGATCACCGACATCGCCGAACAGACCAACCTGCTGGCCTTGAACGCCACCATCGAGGCGGCGCGCGCCGGGGACGCGGGCAAGGGCTTCGCCGTCGTCGCCGGAGAGGTCAAGACCCTGGCCAATCAGACGGCCCGGGCGACGGGCGAGATTTCCCAGCAGATCGAGGAGGTCCAAAAGGCGGCCAAGGAGGCCATGGCCTCCATCGCCAGCGTCACCGACACCATCGCCAATATCGACGAGATCGCCGCGCTGATCGCCAGCGCGGTGGAGGAACAGCACGCGGCGACGCAGGAAATCGCCGGCAACTGCCAGCAGGCCGCCGACGGGGCGCAAAGCCTTTCGACCGGCATCGGACACATCGCCGGAGCCTCGTCGGAGGTCGAGACTGCCGCCGACGGCATCCATGCCTCGGCCTCGGACCTGGAAAAGGAATCGCGGCACCTGCGGGACGAGATGACCCGCGTCCTGGCCTCGATCAGGGCTTAGGCGACGCGGGCGGGGCGTCGTCGGGCGCCTCGTCCACCGCGACGGTCCGGGTTCCCTCGGCCCCCAGGGAGACCGCCAGGATGCGCACCGGGACGGCGCCCGTGTTGACGCCGTGGTGCGGCACGGTCATGGCTTCCATGAAGGCCTCGCCCGCGTGGTAGGTGCGCCGTCCGTCGGCGCCGTAGTCCACGGTGACCTCGCCATCCAGGATGTAGGCGACCATGGGCGCGGGATGGTGGTGGACCACCGTCGCCGCGCCCGGCGCCAGGGTGACGACTTGCGCCGTGACGCGGGCCGGGCCGCTGTCGGGATAGCGGATCGGCTCGCCGACCACGGTGGTCGTGGTGTCCAGAAGCCTGACCGCCGGGTAGGCGTCCTCGGCCAAGGCCGGCGGCAGGCCCCAGACGGCCAGGGATGCGAGGGCGGCGAGGCCGCCGAGACTCCAGTCGCGCATGATGAACCCCCTTGAAGTAGGTCCCCGGTTCGTCCGGGCGGCCTTCCGGGCCATCTTGGCGCCGCCGCCCGACGGCGCGCAAGCTCCGGCGCCCCGCCGTACCCCTTTTCCCCCCGTTGGCGACGGGCCCCGAAATCTCTATAACGTGGGGTCATGAGTTCCGATCCCCTCCATATCTTGCGGTCCGTCTTCGGGTACGACGCCTTTCGCGGCCACCAGCGGGCGGCCATCGAGCAGGTGATCGGCGGCGGGGACGCGCTCGTCCTCATGCCCACGGGCGGTGGCAAGTCGCTCTGCTACCAGATCCCGGCGCTGTGCCGCGACGGCGTCGCCATCGTCGTCTCGCCGCTGATCGCCTTGATGCAGGATCAGGTGGTGGCCCTGCGGCAACTGGGGGTGCGGGCGGCGGCGCTCAATTCGACGCTGTCCTTCTCCGAAGGGGCCGAGGTGGGACGCCAGATGCGGGCGGGCGAACTGGATCTGGTCTATGTCGCCCCCGAACGGCTGATGCAGCCGCATGTCCTGGACGACCTGGGCCGGTGCAGGCTGGCCCTCTTCGCCATCGACGAGGCCCATTGCGTCAGCCAGTGGGGGCACGATTTCCGCCCCGAATACCTGCAACTGGCCCATCTGGCCGAGCGGTTCCCCGGCGTGCCGCGCGTCGCCCTGACGGCGACCGCCGACGGCCCGACCCGGCGCGAGATCGTCGAGCGCCTGCGGCTGTCCGACGGCGCCCAGTTCGTCGCCGGGTTCGACCGCCCCAACATCCGCTACCGCGTCGGCCTGAAGAACAACCCGCGCCAGCAGCTTCTGCGCTTCATCAAGCAGGAGCACGACGGGGAGAGCGGCATCGTCTATTGCCTGTCGCGGCGCGCCGTCGAGGACACTGCCACTTGGCTGCGCGAGCAGGGCATCCCGGCGGAGGCCTATCACGCCGGTCTCGACAAGCACATCCGCGCCGCGTCTCAGGAGAAGTTCCTGCGCGAGGACGGCTTGGTCATGGTGGCGACCATCGCCTTCGGCATGGGCATCGACAAGCCCGACGTGCGCTTCGTCGCCCATCTGGATCTGCCGAAATCGCTGGAAGCCTATTACCAGGAGACGGGCCGCGCCGGTCGCGACGGCCTGCCGTCGGACGCCTGGATGGTCTATGGCATGCAGGACGTGGCCAAGGTCCGCCAGATGATCGAAGGGTCCGAGGCGCCGGAGGAAAAGAAGTCCGTCGAACGCCGCAAGCTGAACGCCCTCCTGGCCTTCTGCGAGACCGCGCGGTGCCGCCGTCAGGTGCTGTTGGACTACTTCAACGACTCCTGTGAGCCTTGCGGCAATTGCGACACCTGCCTGGAGCCGGTGGAGACCTTCGACGGCACCGAGCAGGCGCAAAAGGCGCTGTCGGCCATCTATCGCACCGACCAACGCTACGGCGCCGGTCACGTCATCGATGTCCTGCGCGGCGAGATGACCGAGCGCGTCCGCTCCATGGGGCATCACCGCCTGCCCACCTTCGGCGTCGGCAAGGAGACGTCCAAGGAAGACTGGCAGTCGGTGCTGCGGCAATTGACGGCGCTGGGCCATGTGCGGGTCGACGTGGCCGGGCACGGATCGCTGTTGCTGGGACCGGACGTGCGCCCCGTCCTGCGCGGTGAGGACCGCATCCGCCTGCGTAAGGACCCGGCCAGTCGCAAGCCCAAGGCGTCGGCCCGGCGCACGGTCCTCGACAGTCCCGAGGAAGAGGCCCTGTTCCACGCCCTGCGCGCCCGGCGCATGGAGTTGGCCCGCGACCAGGGCGTGCCGCCCTATGTCATCTTCCATGACGCGACCTTGGTGGAAATCGCCCGCGCCCGACCGCTGGATCTGGCCGCCATGGGCCGCCTGCCGGGCATCGGCGCCACCAAGCTGGACCGCTACGGCGCCGACTTCCTGCGGGTCGTCACGGAATTCCAGGGCGTGGCGGCGCAATAGCGGGGTGGCGGCGGCGGTCTTCGGCCTTACATCAGCCAGAAGACCAGGACGACCACGGCGAGAATGGCGATGACGATCATCAAGGGCGGTCCGTCGGTGGGGAGGCGACCCCAGTGTCCCACGACGGCGCCCCGGCCTCCCAGGGCAATTGTCATTTTCGGCCCGGCCAGGGGGCGGTGTCGCCCAGGGGGGGCAGGCTGTTCCGTCGAGGCGGCGGCGATTTCGATGGCCCTTGATGGCCTTCGTCGCCTAGAGTAAGCGCGAAAAGAACGAAAGGAGATCATTTCATGTCCGGCCCCGGTCGTTTCTGGGACGAGCGGTTCGACCGCCCCGACTTCGTCTACGGCACCGATCCCAACGCCTTCCTGGCCGAGCAGGCCGCCGCCCTGCCGGATAAGGGCAGCGTTCTGGCGGTCGCCGACGGAGAGGGGCGCAACGGCGTCTGGCTGGCCGAGCAGGGCTTCGCCGTGACCTCCGTCGATGCCTCGCCGGTGGGCCTGCGCAAGGCGCTCAAGCTGGGGGTCGAGCGGGGCGTGCATCTGACCACCGTTTGCGCCGACCTGACGACCTGGGACTGGCCACAGGGGCGGTTCGACTTGGTGGCCTGCATCTTCCTGCACCTGCCGCCGGACGCGCGGGCCGTCGTTCACGCCCGCATGCTTCAGGCGGCCAAGCCGGGCGGTCTGGTGATCCTGGAAGGGTTCCGACCGGAGCAATTGGCCTATGGCACCGGCGGCCCCAAGGACGAGGCGATGCTCTATTCGCCGGAGCTTTTGCGCCGCGACTTCGCCGAAGCCGATATCCTGAGCCTGGACAGCGTCGAGCCGGACCTGAGCGAAGGCCCCTTCCACGCGGGCAAGGCGGCGACCGTCCGTCTGGTCGCCCGCCGTCCCGAGGTCTGAGCGGCGGGCCGCCCGAGGGACGGAACGCCGTCCCGCCGGTCGCCGTCCGGAGGCGCCATCGTGTCCACCCGTCCGCCCGTCGCCTGCCTGTGCCGCGACTGCCTGCACGTCTGGGCCGTCGGCGGCTGGACACCCGCCGCGCCGGACCGCTGTCCGGATTGCGGCGGGCGGCGGGTGGTCGGCCACGCCGAGTTGCGCGACTTGGCGATCGCCCATGTGGATTGCGACAGCTTCTATGCCTCCATCGAAAAACGCGACCGCCCGGAGTTGCGGGATCGCCCCCTGCTGATCGGCGGCATCAGCCCGCGCTCGGTGGTGGCGACGGCTTGCTATCTGGCCCGCCGTTACGGTTGTCGGTCGGCCATGCCCATGTACAAGGCGCGGGAGCTGTGCCCCGACGCCGTGGTGCTGACCCCCGACCATGCCAAGTACAAGCGGGTGTCGGCGGAATTGCACGCGGTCTTCCGGGCCTATACGGACCTGATCGAGCCGGTGGCCCTGGACGAGGCCTATCTGGATCTGGCCCACCGCGCCGATATCCCCGAGGCCCTGGCCGACATCGCCGCGCGCATCGAGCAGGAGGTCGGCATCACCGTCTCCATCGGTCTCAGCTACAACAAGGCATTGGCGAAGATGGCCAGCGACCTGGACAAGCCGCGCGGCTATTCGGTCATTGGCCGCGCCGACGCCCTGGCCTTCCTGGCGCCCCAACCGGCGCGCGCCATCCACGGCGTCGGCCCGGCCATGGAACGGCGCCTGACCGCCGACGGCTTCCACACCATCGCCGACTTGCAGGCGGCGGCGGAGGCCGATCTGGCGGCCCGCTATGGGAAGCACGGGCGGGACCTGTGGCTGCGGGCGCGCGGCATCGACCATCGCCAGGTGACGCCGGACAGGGAAGCCAAGTCCATTTCCGCCGAGACGACCTTCGACAAGGACCGCCACGCGGCGGTCGCGCTGATGGAGGCCCTGGCGCCCCTGGCCGCCCGCGTCGAGGCGCACCTGCGGCGGGCCGGGCTGGCGGCGTCCGGGGTCAGCGTCAAGCTGAAGACCACCGATTTCCGGACCCTGACCCGTCACGCCCGCCTGACCACCGCCACGCAGCGGGCCGATATCCTGCTGTCCGCCGCCGCGCCGCTGGTGGCGCGGGAGGCCGACGGGCGTCCGTTCCGGCTGGTCGGCATCGGCGCCGACCCGCTGCTGGACGCCAACGGGGCCGACCCGCCGGACCTCTTCTCCCTGGGCGCGTGAGGCCCCTGTTTCCTTCTGTCCCGCCGCTTGGTAAACAAGGGTATTCCTTCCTGGGGGACGGACCCATTCTGTACCTGTTCAAGGGCATCGCCGTCGGATTCGTGATCGCCGCGCCGGTCGGCCCGGTCGGTCTGCTGTGCATCCGCCGCGCCCTCTCCGACGGACGCCTCGCCGCCTTCGTCGCCGGTCTGGGCGCCGCCGTGGCCGACACCTTCTACGGCGCCGTAGCGGGGCTGGGCTTGTCGCTGATTTCCGACTTCCTGCTCGACTATCGCGCCGCCCTGTCGGTGATCGGCGGCCTGTTCCTGCTGGGGCTGGGCTGGCGGGCCTGGAACAGCGATCCGACGCCGGGCGACGGGCCGCCCGAGCATATGGGGCTGGTCAAGGATTTCACGGCGACCATGCTCATCACCCTGACCAACCCGGCGACCATCCTGGCCTTCATGGCGGTCTTCGCGGCGCTGGGCGGCGTGAAGTTGACCCAGGACGGCATCGACGCCGGGTTCCTGATCACCGGCGTCTTCCTGGGGTCGGCGCTGTGGTGGCTCAGCCTCTCGGCGCTGGCCAGCGCGGTGCGCCACAAGTTCACCGAACGGTGGTTGAGTCACCTCAACCAGGCGTCGGGGGGGCTGTTGATTCTGTCGGGAGGATTGGTCCTGGGCAGCCTGTTGATGGACCTCTAGCGCGCGCCCTCGACCGCCGCGATGGCGGAGCGGGCGGGGGGGGATGGGGGCCGTGACCGACCCGCGCCTCCCCCTCCCCGACGGGACGGATTAGGCGCTGCAAGCCTTCAGGGCGCCATGGGGATAAAGCTCGGCGCGCAGGGCTTCCATCATGTCCACGTCGCCGCTTTCCAGGGCTTCCTGGACGGCGTCGTTGCGCAGGCGCTGCTTGTCCATCTGTTCGATCTGGGCGCGGGCGGCGGCGTTGATCGCCAACTGGGCCTCGACCAGGGCCCTTTGCAGGGCGATCAGTTCGCTGCGCAGCGGGGTGGGGCGGACGATCTTCAGGTGTTCGACGTTGGGCATGATTTTGCTCTCTCTCTTCTCGGTTTGACGTCCTGCGCCGCATGTTGCGATGCATATGGAAAATTGGTTGTCCGTTTTGCTGGGTTTCCAAGGTTCAGCGACGGCTCTGAAGGGGAGAAAGCAATTCGTGGGCCAATTATTCGAAACGTCCGGTCTAGCCCGGAATTCAAGGGGATCCGGGCCTTCCGACGGGCAAAGGGAAAGCCCCCGCCGCGTGGGGCTCACGCAACGGGGGCTGTTCGGGAATAAGGTCGCGGTCTAGGGGTATTGGGCGTTGGCCGGAGCGCGCTGGCGCCTTACAGATAGTCGGTCGCCAGGGCCTCGGCGATCTGCACGGCGTTGAGGGCGGCGCCCTTGCGCAGGTTGTCGGCGACGCACCAGAAGCTGACGCCGCTGTCGACGGTTTCGTCGCGGCGGATGCGCGACACATAGACCGAATCCTCGCCCACGCATTCGACGGGCGTGACGTAGCCTTCCTCGACCCGATGGTCGACGACGGTGATGCCCGGCGCCTCGCGCAGCAGGTCGCGGACCTGCTTGTCGTCGGTCATCTCCTCGAACTCGACGTTGACGAATTCGGCGTGGCCGATGAAGACCGGAACGCGGACGCAATTGGCGTGGACCTGGACGTCGGGGTCCAGGATCTTGCGGGTCTCGACCGCCATCTTCCATTCCTCGCGGGTCGCGCCGTCATCCATGAAGCCGTCGATCTGCGGGATGACGTTGAAGGCGATCTGCTTGGGGAACTGCTCCATGGTCTTGGAGGGCGGTTCGTTGACGTAGATGTTGCGCGTCTGGGTGAACAGCTCGTCCATGGCCTCGCGTCCGGCGCCGGAGGTCGACTGGTAGGTCGAGACCACCACCCGACGGACGCGGAAGGCGTCATGCAGGGGCTTCAGCGCCAGGACCATCTGGATGGTCGAGCAGTTGGGGTTGGCGATGATGCGCTTGCGCTCGAACCCGGCCAGGGCGCGACCGTTGACCTCCGGCACCACCAGCGGCACGCCCGGCTCCATGCGGAAATGGCTGCTGTTGTCGATGACCACGCAGCCCGCCGCGGCGGCGCGTGGCGCGTGCTTGGCGGCGATGTCGCCACCGGCGGCGAAAATGGCGATGTCGGTGCCGGTGAAGTCGTAGCTGTCCAGGCTCTTGACCGACAGCACGTCGTCTTCGCCGAAGGATACCTCGCGGCCCATCGACCCGGACGAGGCGAGGGCGACGACCTCCCCGGCGGGGAACGCCCGCTCGGCCAGGATGGAAAGGATCTCGCGCCCCACATTGCCGGTGGCGCCGACGACAGCGAGCTTCAGGCCCATCGCGGAGGTCTCCCAGAGTAGAAAATCGGAAAAGGGCCGTCCCGGGCGACGTGCCTGGGCGGCGTGGTGAGGGACGCTACCCCCGGCGGCGCCGGATGTCCAGTGCGTCCATCGCCGCCCGAGGGTCGCCCCGTGGTCCATAGATGATTGTTTTACAACAAGATACCGGCCCCTGATCGGAACGGTCGTCGGGGTGCCGGGTCATGGCTCGGCGGCCGCCAACTGCGGCGGGCCGGGCACGCCGGGGTCCGCCGGATCACGGTAGAAGACATGGTTGCCGATGGTCTTGGACGGCTCCAGGAGGCTGCTCCAGTCCGGCGTGACCGAGCGCGCGTGATACCACAGCGCCCCTCGCGACGGGTCGTCCATGGACCCCTGGGCGTGAAGAACGGCGGCGGCCAGAAGCAGGGACCGCTCCCAGGCCGTGGTCTCGTGGGGCGTGTCGTCCCGTCCGTCGCAGTGCCAGGAGAACTGGCAGGCATAGGGCATCGTGCCGCGATTTTCCGTCACCACGCCGCAGACGTCGTCGGGATAGCGGTCGTCGTGGACGCGGTTCAGGACCACCATGGCGACGGCCACGCGGCCCGGCAGGGACTCGCCCCGTGCCTCCCAATAGTCGTTCAGCGCCAGGCACTTCAGCGCCTCCTCGCCGCCCGGAACCGTGGCCGGGTTCAGCCGCAGGTCGTCGGGAACGGCGGCCACCTGGGCCAAGGGGGCCGGGATGGTGCCCGTCGGAGAGGGCACGTCCGACTCGGCCTGGGCCGGACCGGTGGTCGCCGCCGTCGCCTGAACGGCGAACAGCATAATCACGAGGAAACGCCTCATGTCCTCATCGCTCCATCGTTCTTGGTCGCGGCGGGCTCGAAGGGGCCGGTCGCTCGGGTCCGTGTCGCCCGATCCAGCCCAGGGTCAAGACCCCAAGGGCGGTCCAGGGCGACGATCGGCACGGCGGCGACGGCCCTCCGGGGGAGGGCGTTCCGCGAAACCGCCTCAATTCCGCCTCATTTCAGTGTGGGAGTCGGGGCGCTCGGTTAACGTGAAAGTTGACCAATGCCCACCAACTCCCTAACCTGACAGGGAAAACCCTGTTTCGGCCACCCTGGCCCATGGCGCCATCTTAACGCCTTATTCAGGTCAAGAGCCGAAGATGGGGTGCCGGACAGCATTCGGCAAGGCCGCACCAGAGAGGTGCCCGTGAGCGGCAGACTTTCGCACCCGGATCCGTCGGCGGCGTTTCTCGACCGACTTCTGACGTCGGCCCGGCTTGGGCACCGGCTCGACGACCCGCGCAACGTTGAGGTGTTGCAGCGGTGGGTGGCCATCTGCAAGGGGCTGCCCGATCAGGCCTTGCTGGCGGTCATTCCGCAGACCCTGCGGGCGCTCCTGCGCCGCGACACGGTCGGCGAGCAGCTCCAGGCGTGCGGTATTTCCCCCAACCACCCCATGCAGCACGAGGCCATCGCGCCTTATGTCGTCAGCTATCGGCGTTACATGGCGGCGCGGGGGGAAGACCCCAGGGACGAGCAGGCCCGCCGCACCATCGACGCCCTGCGGGCCGAACTCCGCGCCTTGCGGGAGCAGTTCAACGCCGTCTTCGACCAGCTCGCCGGGCTGGAGATGGAGCGCGAGCGGCTGGTCGGCGAGAACGAAAGCCTGCAACAGCAGGTCCTGGCCGAACGCCTGCGCGGCGACGAGGCGGAAAAGCGTCTGGCGGCGGCGCGCGACAACGCCTTCCGCCTGTTCCGCCTCTACCTCTTCATGTTGAAGGAAGAGCGCGGGCGGTTGTCCAACGACCCCAACCGCGAACGCCTTCTGACCGCCGAGATCGCCGTCGAGACCCATGCCGCCACCCTGGAGGCGCTGGGCGCCCAGGAGGACGCGGAGGCCCAGGCCCGCGACATTCTCGGCGAGGCCCTGTTCGGGGAATACTTCCACGGCGGCGACGAAGGCGTGCGCATGCCGTCGGCGACCGCCGCGCTGGTCGTGCCGCCGACCAAGCACTGACGCCGACCAAACCCCGAGACGTTGGAAAAACCGCCTGTAGGCCCTACTTGGTGCCGAACAGGCGGTCCCCGGCGTCGCCCAGGCCAGGCACGATATAGGCGTGGTCGTTCAGGTGGTCGTCCAGGGCCGCCACGTAGACGCTGACGTCGGGGTGCGAGGCGTTGAAGGCGCGGATGCCTTCCGGGGCGGCGACCAGGGCCAGGAACAGGATGTTTTCCGCCGGGACGCCGTTCTTTTGCAGGACGTCGACGGCGTGGGCCGCCGAATGGCCGGTGGCGATCATCGGATCGACCAGGATGAAGACGCGGCCCTCGGGGTCCGGCAGCTTGACCAGGTATTCGTGCGGTTCCTTGGTCACCGGGTCGCGGTAGAGACCGACGTGGCCGACGCGGGCGCCCGGGATCAGTTCCAGAAGGCCGTCGGCCATGCCCTGACCGGCCCGCAGGATGGGGACCACGGCCAGCTTCTTGCCGGCGATGACCGGGGCGTCCATGCCGCACAGGGGCGTCTGGATATGTTCGTCGGCGAGCGGCAGGTTGCGCGTCACCTCGTAGCCCATGAGGAGGGCGATCTCGCGCAGCAACTGACGGAAGGTGCGGGTCGAGGTGGTGATGTCCCGCATATGCGTCAGCTTGTGCTGAATCAGGGGGTGGTCGAGGATCGCCAGATTGGGGAATTCTTCGACGCGGCGCATGCGACCTCCTGCGATGGGCTGGGAAAACGAGGGCCTTATAGCACTCGCCGCCCATGCAGGCGAGAGGGCTTGCCCCCCGTCTCCCGGCGCGGCGCGGGCGTCAGCGCGTCCGGCGCGACAACAGGCCCATCACCAGGGTGACGACGAAGAACAGCAGGAACAGGAAGAACAGAATCTGCGCGATCTCCGTCGCCACCGTGGCGATGCCGCCGAATCCGAACACGGCGGCGACCAAGGCGACAAGAAGAAACGTCACGGCCCAACCCAACATGGTCATTCTCCATTTTCCGAAGGGACTCCCCGTGCGGGGAATGTTTCTTAAAAACGCGCTTTTGACCCTGTCGGTTCTTGCCGATCTCCTTTGATCTTGGGATGGCGCGGACGGTCGCCATCGTCGAATGGTCCCTGGATCCGGGGTGCGCCGACGGTCCGGTCCGGGGAAGAAGGGGCGTCGCGACACGGTGGATTTTTCTGGAAACCCCCTGGCGAACGGGGCGTTGGTTTAATGGGAGCGACGCGACCGTCGGCCCGGATCGGTACGCACGATCAAGCGCTTTCCGTCTTCCTTGGGGGGAGTCGCGCCGGTCGCGGGGCGCGGACCAGATCCTTCCGGAGATACGCATGTCGTATTCTGCGATGACCTTTCTGATTCTGGCGATCCTGGCGGCGCTGTTGGGATTCGTCCCCGATGGCGGCGCGCTGGCGAAAAGCGCGCGGGTGCTGGCGATGATCTTCACCGTCCTGTGCGTCGCCGCCCTGCTCCTGCCCTACGTCCGTCGTCAGATCGAGGATTCAGACCGAATCTAGCCCGACCGTCCGTCGGTTTCGCCGCGCGCGGCCCTTCGCCGGGG
>CAZFRK010000060.1:0-12594 GCA_964521375.1 uncultured Rhodobacterales bacterium | reverse complement strand
CGCCGACGCCGCCGACCTGATCGACCGCCTGGACAGCGAGTGCCGGGATCGCCTGATCGATCTGATCCGGGCCGACTTCAACCCGGAAATCCTGCCGGAACTGGACGACAACGTCCGCTCCGAGGTGCTGGAACGCATCGGCTACGCCGACTTCGCGGCGCTGGTCGCCGAGCTGGACTCCGACGACGCCGTCTACCTGATCGACCTCCTGGACGAGGAGGAGCGCGGCCACGTCCTAGAACGCCTGCCCATGGAAGAGCGGGCGATCATCGAGCAGGGCCTAGCCTTCCCGGAATATTCCGCCGGGCGTCTCATGCAGCGCGAGCTGGTGGCCGTGCCGTCCTACTGGACGGTGGGCGAGGCCATCGACTACCTGCGCACCTCGACCAATCTGCCCGACGACTTCTACGTCCTGTTCGTCGTCGATCCGCGCCATCGCCCGCAAGGGATCGTCCGTCTGTCGACGCTTCTGAAAAAGCGCCGGGCGGTGCGCCTGCGCGACATCATGTCGGCGGAGATGGAAGTCATCAACGTCTCCATGGACCAGGAGGAAATCGCCTTCCTGTTCCGCCAGCGCGACCTTCTGTCGGCGCCGGTGGTGGACAATTCGGGGCGTCTGGTCGGTCGCATCACCGTCGACGACGTGGTCGACGTCATCGACGAGGAAGCCGAGGACGACATGCTGCGCCTCGCCGGTCTGTCGGAGACCAACCTCTATTCGGCGGCCATCGACACGGCCAAGAGCCGGTTCACCTGGCTGGTGGTCAACCTTTTGACCGCCGTCATGGCGTCCATGGTCATCGGCCTGTTCGAAGCCACTCTGGAGCAGGTGGTGGCCCTGGCGGTGCTGATGCCCATCGTCGCCTCCATGGGCGGCAACGCCGGGACCCAGACCCTGACGGCGGCGGTCCGCGGTATCGCCATGAAGGATCTGACGCCCTCCAACGCCGGGCGCATCCTGTCCAAGGAAGTCCTGGTCGGCGCCATGAACGGTCTGGCCTTCGCCGTCCTGACCGGGTTCGTGGCCTATTTCTGGTTCGACAGCCCGCAGATCGCCGGTGTCATCGCCGCCGCCATGGTCATCAACATGCTCTGCGCGGGCCTGTTCGGCATCGCCATTCCGGTCGGTCTGGACCGTCTGAACATCGACCCGGCGGTGGCGTCCAGCGTCTTCCTGACGACGGTCACGGACGTGGTCGGCTTCTTCGCCTTCCTGGGATTGGCGGCGATCTTCATCCTGTGACGCGCCCGCCCCGGCGCGGGACGGATCGGGCGGGACGGTCCGGTCGGGGTTGCCTCTGGACAATGGTTTCCGTTTACGTAAACTGGAGCCTGGACCCGAGACGGCAAGTGGACCGCCATCGTGAGCAGTGAGCGTAACTTCAGCATCTCCCAGCTGGCCCATGAGTTTCATATCACCGCCAGGGCCATTCGCTTCTATGAGGACAAGGGGCTCCTGTGTCCGAAGCGGGATGGTCAGCGGCGCATTTTCTCCGCCCGCGACCGGGTGCGGCTGATGCTGATCCTGCGCGGCAAGCGGCTGGGCTTTTCCCTGCGCGAGATCCAGGAGATCCTGGACCTCTACGACACGGATACGGGAAAGACCAAGCAGTTGGCGCACCTGCTGGCCAAGATCCAGGAGCGCCGGGACAGCCTGCTGCGCCAGCGCGAGGATATCGACCTCACGCTCCAGGAGATCGACCGTCTGGAGGATCAGTTCCGGGAACTGATCGATCCGGCGGAACCGCAGGCCGCCGTCGGCGGCTGACGCGGCGCGGTGACGGGCCGTGGAGGCTGGCCGGGGGCTGGGTGGCTGGGGACTTAGGGGTTGGCGTCCTGGGGTTTGCGGCGGTCGGCGACGGCGACGACGCGCGGGTCGGACAGCACCGATTCCAGGCGGGTCTTCAGGCTCCGCAGGCTGATGGGCTTTATCAGGTAGCCGTTGATCCCCTTGGCCGTCGCCTCCTTGACCGACCCCAGGTCGTTCTTTCCCGACAGGATGATGACCGGGATATCACGCAACGTGACGTTGGCGTGATGGCGCAGCATCTGCACGAAGACGAGGCCGTCGATCGGCTCCATGTCGAGATCGCAGATGATCAGGTCGGGCGGAAAGAGGGACAGTTCCTTTAGCGCCGAGGCCCCTTCGTCCGCTTCCCGGATATCGTGAATGCCCAGGGTCCGCAGCATCTGCTTGACCATGGCGCGGACGAAGGTCTCGTCGTCGACGATCAGGACCTGAAGCCCGGTCCAGGGCGCCTTATCCATCCCCACGCCCTCCGTCCGTGCCGGGGGCCGAGAGGCTGGAGGCCGCGGACGCGGGTACCCGGCCCCGCCACTCGGCGTTCCAGGCCGCCAGCTCTTCCCCCGGCATCGGTCGTCCGACGAAATAGCCTTGGGCCAGATCGCAGCGCATGGCGGCGAGCATGGTCCAGGCGTCTTCGGTCTCCACGCCCTCGGCCACCACGTCCAGCCCCAGGCGACGGGCCATCTCCACGTTGCTGTCGAGGACGATGCGGACACGGTCGTTTTCCAAGGCGCCGCGCACGAAGGACATGTCGAGCTTGAACTCGGTAAAGGGCAGGCGCACCAACTGTTGGATGGTCGAATAGCCGGTGCCGAAGTCGTCGATGGACAGCCGGACGCCTTTCATGGCCAGCCGCGTCAGGACGTCGAAGGGCGTCGCGATGTCGCGCATCAGGCCGCTTTCCGTGACCTCCAGTGTCACCTGGGCGACCGACAGGCCGTTGCCGCGGGCGGCGTCCAGGACCACGTCGGGTAGGTCCAGGCGGTAGAGCGCGCTGACCGAGACGTTGACGGCGACCCCGATGCGCAGGCCGTCGGCGGCCCAGCGGCCCGCCTGCCGCAGGGAGGCGTCCAGCATGTGGGCGGTGAAAGCGTCGGACAGCCCGGTCTGCTCGACCGCGTCGAGGAAGGCGCCGGGCGCCAGGACGCCGAGGTCGGGATGACGCCAGCGCACCAGCGCCTCGACCCCCTTCAGCGCGCCGTCCCGCAGCGATACCTTGGGCTGGAACCAGGGTTCGATCTCCCCCTCGGCGAGGGCGGCGCGCAGGCGGTCGCCGTTGGCCTTGACGGCGCGATGAAAGGGCCGCCTGCCGTGCGGGTGGGTGTCCAGGCGGTCCAGCAACGTGGCCACGTTCGCCGGGGCCAAGGGCTTGGGCAGGGCGCCGAGAAGGCTGAGGCCGCGGGCCCGGGCCAGTTCTTCCACCGTGCGGACGATCTGCGGATCGGCGGCGGAGGAAATGATGATGCCGCTTCCTTCGTGGCCACCGCCCCCGGACAGGTGTCGCAGGGTTTCGATGCCGTCCATCTCCGGCATGTCCAGGTCGCAGACGATGACGGAGAAGGGGGCCGGGGCGGCGCGCACCAGATCCAGGGCCTCGGCCCCGCCGGCGGCCTGGACCACCTGGGCGACGCCGAGGGAGTCGAGGATGCGGGCGGCCATGGCGCGGACGAAGGGGTCGTCGTCGATGACCAGCACCGACAGCGTGCCGTAGCGGCCTTCGCCGGTGGCAGTCCGGGGCGTCGTCGTGACTTCGTTCATGCGGCAGCCTCTTCCTCTTGCGCCAGCGGTTAAGGCCTCAGACCTCGGCGATGGCCGCCCGCGCCCGTTCCAGGGCGGCGGCGATGGCGCCGAAATGCCCGTCCAGGCGGGACCAGTCCTCGGCCGTCTTGACATCCCGCTCGACCTGACGGCACAGCTCGCCCAACTCGTGGGCGCCCGCCGACAGGGCGGCCCCCGCCAATCTGTGGGCCGCGCGTCCGAGGCCGGTGGCATCCCGTTCCGCGTCGTGTCGTCGCATATCCTCCATCAAATCGTCGGCACTGGCCAGGAAGGCGCGCAACAGATCGCGCACGTCGTCGGTGATGGCGCCGAAGAGTTCGTGGTAGATGCCCAGATTGAGGACCGCGAACTCCTTGGGGGATGAGTGTGGGGCGTCCTGTCGGACCGCCCATTCGGCGGCCGTCTCGACCCAGAGCTGTTCGGCGGCGCGGCGCGGCGCGGCGTGGTTCGGAGCCGCGTCCCGGTCCGGCCCGACGGGAGGGGGCGCCGCCGTTTCACGCGGCAGGCATCCGGCGGGCAGGCGGTCCAGGAGCACCCGGCGGAGGCGGGTGCTGTCCACCGGCTTGGCCAGGAAGGCGTCCATGCCGACCCGCAGGCAATGGGCCTTTTCCTCCTCCAGGACTCCGGCGGACAGGGCGACGATGGGCAGTGGGGCGACCGCCTCGCCGCGGGCACGGGCGGCGGCCTCGCGCTCGCGGATGCGCTCGGTCAAGCGGAAACCGTCCATCTCCGGCATGTGGCAGTCGGTGATGAGCATGTCGAAATCGTCGAGCGCCAGGTGGTTCCAGGCCAGCAGGCCGTTTTCGCAGACGACCGGCGTGAGCCCCATTTTTTCCAGCATCTTGGCGATCACCAGCCGCGAGGTCGGAGTGTCCTCGGCGACCAGGACGCGGCCTCCGGAGAACACCAGATCGGCGTCTGCTTCCTCGGGCCCATGGCCGGGGTCGGGGGCGGCCTCCAGGATGTCCGGCGACGCCTGCCCGGTGGCGACGGCGACGGTCTTGACCAGCAGTCCGGGGCGCGCCGGGCGGGACAGGCCGTGCGTGGCCCCCGTCGCGGCGACCACCTTGGCGATCGGCCCCCGGTCCCGTCGCGCCATCAGGAGCACCGGCACGGCGCCGAGGGCTGGGTCGGTCAGCCGCTGTCCGCCGAAATAGGCGCCGTGTTCGGCGGCGCAGCCGTCCTCGACGACCACCAGGTCGACGGGATCCTCGGTGGTGGCGGCCTCGGCGACCCGGGCGACGGCGTCGGGGAAGGTCGCCACGCAGTCGACGCGGGTGCCGGGGCCGGACAGGCCGCGCCGCATGGCGTCGCGGAAGATGGGGTTGGGGGCGGCGATGACGATATGCACCGGCGCGAGTCGTGCCCGTGTCCGGGGTGGCTGGACCACCGGCATCGGCACGGTGACCCGGAAGACGGATCCCTTGCCTGGGGTGCTGGTGACGCCGATTTCTCCGCCCATCATCTCCACCAGACGGCGGCTGATGGCCAAGCCCAGTCCAGAGCCGCCGAAGCGGCGGGTGGTCGAGGCGTCGGCCTGTTCGAAGGGGCGGAAGAGACGGGCGATCTGGTCTTCGTCGAGACCGATGCCGGTATCCTCGACCTCGAAGCGCACGGTGACGGTCTCGGCTTGCGGGTCCGTTTCCGGCGCCGGGCCGACGCGGATGGCGACCTGTCCCTCGTGGGTGAACTTGATGGCGTTGCCGACCAGATTGATCAGGATCTGGCGCAGACGGGCGGCATCGCACAGCAGCAGGGCCGGAAGATCGTTGTCCACATAGCTAATCAGCTCCAGGTCCTTGCTCCAGGCCCGCGACGACAACAGTTCGGCGACCGAGAAGACGATGTCGTCCATCGCCGCCTCGGTGGCGTCCAGGGTCAGGCGTCCCGCCTCGATCTTCGAGAAGTCCAGGATATCGTCGATGATGGTCAGCAGGAATTGGGCGCTGTCGCGACAAATCCCCAGAAGCTCCCGCTGCTCGCCGTCGAGATCGGTGGCGCTGAGCAGCTCCAGCATGCCGAGGACGCCGTTCATGGGCGTGCGGATCTCGTGGCTCATGGTCGCCAGGAAGGCGGACTTGGCGGCGGTCCGGGATTCGGCGCGTTCCTTCTCCTCGGCCAGTTCCCGCAGGCGGCGCCGTTCGGACACGTCGCGGATGATGCCCGAGAAATAGACCTCGCCGTCCAGCGTGAACTGGGAGACGCCGACCTCCAGCGGGACCTCGCCGCCGTCGCGGCGGCGGCCCGTGACGTCCAGGGTCACGTCCACCGGCGGGACGGGGGCACCGTCCACCAGCCGGGCCAGCCGGGCCTGATGGCCGACGCGGTCGCGCTCGACCATGAGGAGGGTCACGTCGCGCCCGATCAGGTCATGCACCGGCCAGCCGAAGATACGGCGGGTCGCCGGGTTGGCCGAGCGGATGGTGCCGGCGGCGTCGATGGTGATGATGGCGTCGGCGGCCTTTTCGACGAAGGCGCGCAGCCGTTGGTCGCTCTCGCGCAGGGCTTCCGTCTGGAGGCGGATTTGTTGGCGGCGGTGGTAGCTGTCCAGGGCACCGCCGACGGTGAACAGCAGATCTTCCTGGTGCCACGGCTTGGCGATGGTGCGATAGAGCCGCGCCCCCTGGAATACCGGCGGCGTTTGTCGCTCGTCGGTCAGCAGGATGGCGTGCAGGTCGTCGTGGCGGTCCTGGATGCAGCGCAAAAGCTCGTGCGCGCCGATATCGGGCAGGATGTGGCCGCAGAGGACGACCGCCGGACCCCGGCCCTGGGTGGCCAACCCATCGATGAGGTCGAGGGCCTCCATCCCGGTCGCCGCCACCACCAGCACGGCGTCCGGTCGACGGCTCAGGATGTCCTGCTGGAGGCGGACGCGGGACGCCTTGTCGTCATCGATACAGACGATCACCGGATGCCGCATCCCACCTCCACCGACGGCACGTTGAATGTCACCGCCTCTTACCAGTCGGGCGGAAAAGGCGCAATCGCGCTGAGGACTAAAATGTCCGCCCGGTCACAGCGTCGGACCTCCTCCTTAGGTCGTGAATCAGTTTCGCGACGCGGTCCCCGGACGCCTTGCCACGCCTCGGAAATGGCGCCTTCCGAAGAGAAAGTCCGCCAAAAAGGTGCGGCTATACCTATTTCCTCGCGGGGCACGCTTTATGAACTACGACGGTGGTGCGACGTCCGTCTATAAAACCGTCACTCCGTCAAGGAACGGAGCGAGCCACGCCGCAGAAGAGGACGGTCATGTACAGCTCCCCCACACCGCGTCCCGACACCTCGTCGATGGAGGCCTGTCCGGCGTCGTTCGACCACGAGGTCGATATCGTCGCCATGGCCCGCGAAACGCGCCGCTCGGCCGAGGCTTTCGCCCAGTGCGTCGCGGACTACGGCGACCGTATGCCCGCGGCCCTGGACCGCTTTCACGCCACCATGACCCGCTTTCGCGAGACGGCGCGCGACTTGCGCCGGGGCCTCGGGCGCGAGACCGCTTGAACCAGCCCGAAAGGCTGTTCCAATGCCCCCATTGATGGGGCGAAAAGAAGGGGCGACAGGCCGCTTCGGATGTCGGATGGGATCGTATATCGGCGGTGCAAGGTGAGAGTTGCGTCTTGCGGCTTGCATTGCGGAACGCGACGGCATGCCCGTCGCGGTTTCGGACGCGGTTTTGAGAATCTAATTTTAACAATGGGTTAGGCGTGCCGGTCGGGAATACCCATCCTTGGCACTCGGTTTGCGGAGAGGGTGGCACATCCTTTTCGGAGAGCCACCATGACCCTGCCCATCCGCGATACCGAAACCGAATTGCCCAAGCCCGCCAACGATGTTCCCCTGATCGTCATGGTCGGACCGAACGACGAACTGCGCGTCCAGCGCGCCGTCTTCTCCGCCGTCGGCGTCCGCTTCCTCGGGTTCCGCCACGGCGACACCGCCTTGCTGGCGCTTTTGACCAGCCCGGCCTCGGCCATCCTGGTCAGCCGTCCGGCGGACATGCCCGCCGACCATCTGATCGCCGAAATGGTCAGTCAGGGTGAAGTCGCCCCGATCATCCGCATGGGCGACGACAAGGGCATCAGCCTGCCGCAATCGCCCGCCGCCGCCCGCTCCCTACTGGTCCGCGCCGGGGTCATCAGCCGCCGCCTGCGCTCCCTTGACTGAGGACGGGGTTTCGCGGAAGGGCTTGATGACGAAGATGGCGACGAAAAGGTTGGAGGCCTCGACGATCCGCGTCACAAGGACGCGATACCCGGCCTTCTCGCAGGCGGCCTGAAAGGCCTCCCTCTTGTGGACCAGGGCGACCAGACGGCCGTCCGCGCCGAGCACCGGGCGACAGGCCCGCAGCCAGCGCAGATAGAAATCGAAGAAATTCGTCCGCCGCCCGAGCTGAACGCCGAAGGGCGGATTGCTGACAATCAGATCCACGCTCCCGGCGGGCAGGATCTCGTTGATGTCCCGTGCATCGGCTTGATGGATTTCGGCCCGGTCGCCCAGTCCGGCGGCCCGCATGTTGGCGCGCGCGCCGTCGACCGGTTTGGCGAACTTGTCGCCGCCCCATAGGCGGGCGTCCGGCCATAGCGCCCCGGCTTCCAGCAGCAACGTGCCGGAGCCGACGAAGGGGTCGGCCACCAGGGCGGGCGGCGTCTTCAGCCCGGCCATGCGCAGCATGGCGTAGGCCACCGTGGTCCGCAGGCTGACCCTTTGATGATAGGCCAGCCCGTGGCGCAGCGACAGGGCGCGGTCGGTCGCCTGGATGCCCACCGAACAGGCCCGATCCACCACATCCACCCGCACGGTGACGTCGGGATGCTTCAGGTTCACCGGGTTGCCCGTACGGTCGATGATGCCCGCACCGGCCATGCCGGCGATCTGGTCGGAGGAATAGGGATGGTC
This sequence comes from uncultured Rhodobacterales bacterium, assembly GCA_964521375.1. Classification (GTDB taxonomy): domain Bacteria; phylum Pseudomonadota; class Alphaproteobacteria; order Rhodospirillales; family Rhodospirillaceae; genus CAZFRK01. Next base: position 4,115 of record CAZFRK010000060.1, on the reverse strand, counting down.
GCCGACCCTGGTGGCGGTGACGCGGAAGCTTCGTCGCCCGTCTTCCAGGTCCGGGATGGTCACGTCGGCCAGGCGGCGCTTCACGCCCCGCAGGGCCGCGTCGTCGCCCTCGGGCAGGGAGAAGTGGGCCAGGGGGCGCAGGATATGGTGCACCGACCGCAGGGTTCGCGCCAGCCGCTCGGCGTCCGCCCAGGGGGCCGCGACGGCGCAGAGCAGCCGTCCCTTCATGCCGCCGTCGCGCTTTTCCGGCGGCTCCAGACCGGCGGCGCGGCAGACGTCTGAAAGCTCTTCGAAGGCGATGCCTTCCAGACCGGGGTTCGTGGTCAGTTCGATCTCGGTCAACGGCGGTAAAGTCACGACGGCGGCGGTCCCGGGGTATGGATGGGTATCGGTGAAAGGCGCGCAGCATAGCACGGCGCGGTCTCCTGTCCCGGCGCTGGGCCAAAAAAGAAAGGGCCTTCCGTTTGGAAGGCCCTGGTCTTTGGAAGGTGGTCGGCGCCGTCGGCTCAGACGGTGGCCACCTTCTTGTCTTCCATGAGCTGGCCCAGCTCGCCGGAAGCGGCCATTTCACGGACGATGTCGCAACCGCCGACGAATTCGCCCTTCACGTAGAGCTGCGGGATGGTCGGCCAGTTGGAGAAGTCCTTGATGCCCTGGCGCAGCTCATCGGTTTCCAGCACGTTGACGCCCTTGAACTTGACGCCAAGCTGGGACAGCACCTGCACCACGGCGGCGGAGAAGCCGCACTGCGGGAACATGGGCGTGCCCTTCATGAACAGGACGACGTCGTTTTCGTCGATGTCCTGCTGGATCTGCTGGATGGCGGGATTATCGGACATGATGGTGGCCCCTTGTCATAAGCGGGTGGAGCCGGCCCCCGGGGGGCGGGACGGCGCTGAGAATTCGACGCATCATATGCGGTTTGCCCCGGGGCGCGTCAATACCGCCCTGTCGCGGTCGGATGTTTCCGCGTCCGCCGGACGTCACGGCGCGGCGTCGCCCGCCGCGCCTCAGGCGGTCTCCTCGGGGGTTGGAGCGGCCAGACGGCGGCGCGGCCAGGCGTAGACCACGAGGCCCGCCCAGATCAGGCCGTAGGCGATCATGTAGGGGAGGGTGAAGGGGTCCTTGAAGACGAAGACGGCGACCAGGAACTGAAGGGTCGGGTTCAGGTAGAACATCAGGCCGGTGGTCGACAGGCGCAGGCGGCGCGCCCCGAAGGCGAAGAGGAACAGCGGCAAGGCCGTCCAGGTGGGGGTGCCGACGATCAACAGAAGCCAGATGTCGGCGCGGTCGCCCAGCGGACCGTCGCCCAGGCCGAAGGCCGCCGTGCCGTTCCATTCCGTCCACCCCAGAAAGGCCAGCGCCAGGGGCAGCAGCAGCAGGGTTTCGACGAACAGGCCGACCAGCGCGTCGGGACCGGCGATCTTGCGCAGCAGTCCATAGAGCGCGAAGGAAACGCCGAGGACGATGGTCACCCAGGGCAGGGTGCCCAGGCCGACGACCAGGGCGCCGACCCCGGTGATGACCAGGACCAGGGCGACGGCCTGCCGCTTGGTGAACCGCTCGCCCAGGAAGAGGGCGCCGAGGGCCACCGAAATCAGCGGCAGGATATAATAGCCCAGACTGGCGTCCAAGGTCTGGCCGTTGGTCACGGCATGGACGAAGGTCACCCAGTTGACGGTGATGAGCGTCGCCGCGCCGCCCAGAAGCAGCATCTGGCGGCCGTCGCGGAACAGGCGCCGCGCCTGGGCCAGCGAATCGCCCTTCTGGACCATGTCCAACACCCACAGCACGATCAGGCAGGCCAGGGCGCTCCACAGCACCCGGTGGGCCACCACCTCGAAGGGGGGCACCTCGTGCAGCAGGTTGAAGAAGATCGGCGAGACGCCCCACACCATGTAGGCGGCGAGCGCGGACAGGAATCCGTTGCGTTGACGGATCGCTTCGGGGGACTTGGGCGGCAAGGCTGGATATCCGGTATCGGTTGGGCGCCAACGGTACACCTTGGGACCGGGCCCTGTCATCCGCGGCCCTCGCGGCGGGCGGTCGCGTCGGCGTCATGGCTCCGCCCGGCGTGTCCATCGACCGTCCGGTGTCTCAAAGGAAAAGCGGCCCCCGAAGGAACCGCTTTCCGGATAGGTCGATGGTCGGAAGCGCCGCGCGACTAGGCGGGCGCCTGCGTTTGCAGGGCCAGGGCGTGTAGGTCGCCGCCCATCTTGCCCTTCAGCGCCGCATAGACCATCTGGTGCTGCTGCACGCGGCTCTTGCCCTCGAACGCCTTGGAGATGACCTGAGCGGCATAGTGGTCGCCGTCACCGCGCAGATCCTCGATGGTCACCTCCGCGTCAGGAAAGGCGTCCTTGATCATCTTCTCGATTTCGGCGGCTTCCATCGCCATGGGGCATCTCCTTCCGTTAGAGTTCCGAGGCCATGTATTTCGGCATCCAACCTTCGTGACCGTCGCGAAGGGCGGCCACGGTGGGGCCGGTCTCGCCGTTGACGTCCACGGTGTCGCCGCCCGTCGCGCCGATCTCCCGGGCCGGGACACCGGCGGCCTTGGCGGCCTCCAGGACCTCGGGCAGGGCATGGCGGGTCACGGTGACAACATAGCGTCCCTGGTCCTCGCCGAACAGGGCGGCGTGCAAGGGGGCCTCGCTCTCCACCGTCAGGCGGGCGCCGATGCCGGACGCCATGGCCATTTCCGCCACGGCCACCAGCAGGCCGCCGTCGGAGACGTCATGGCTGGCCGTCACGCGACCGCCGCGAATGATGCCGCGCAGGAAGTCGCCCGCGCGGCGCTCGGCGGACAGGTCCACTGGCGGTGGGGCGCCGTCGTCGCTGCCGCAGAGATCGCGGGCGTAGACCGACTGGCCGAGCCAGCCCGTTCCCGGCTCGCCGATCAGGACGATGGCCTCGTTGGCGGCCTTGAAGGGGATGGTGGTCACCGTGTCCAGGTCGTCGATCAGGCCGATGGCGCCGATGGCGGGCGTCGGCAGGATGGCTTGACCGGCGGTTTCGTTGTAGAGCGACACGTTGCCCGAGACGACCGGGAATTCCAGCGCCGTGCAGGCGTCGGAGATGCCCTGGCAGGCGCCGACGAACTGGCCCATGATCCGCGGCTTTTCGGGATTGCCGAAGTTCATGTTGTCGGTGATGGCCAGCGGCTTGCCGCCGACGGCGGTGATGTTGCGCCAGGCTTCGGCCACGGCCTGCCTGCCGCCTTCGATCGGGTCGGCCTTGACGTAGCGCGGCGTGCAGTCGGTGGTCACGGCCAGGCCCCGGTTGGTGCCGTGCAGGCGAACCACACCGGCGTCGCCGCCGGGGCGGACCACCGTGTCGCCCATCACCATGTGGTCGTACTGCTGCCAGATCCAGCGCCGCGAGGCGAGGTCCGGAGAGGCGACCAGTTTGGTCAGAGCCTCGGCCCAGGGCTTGGCCGGGACGGCGGCGGCGTCGACGACCGGCGCCTTGGGCGTCGGTTCCCACGGGCGGTCGTATTCCGGGCTGGCGGCGGCCAGCGGGTCGATGGGCAGGTCGCCGACCACCTCGCCGTGCCACTTCAGGACCATGCGGCCGCTGTCGGTCAGGGTGCCGATGACGGCGAAGTCCAGTTCCCACTTTTCGAAGATGGCGCGCGCCATGTCTTCCTTGCCGGGGACCAGGACGATCAGCATGCGCTCCTGGCTTTCCGACAGCATCAGTTCATAGGGCGTCATGCCCTCTTCGCGCATGGGAACGCGATCGAGATCCAGCTCGACGCCCATGCCGCCCTTCGACGCCATTTCGAAAGACGACGAGGTCAGGCCCGCCGCGCCCATGTCCTGGATGGCGACGATGGCGTCGGTGTCCATCAACTCCAGGCAGGCTTCGATCAGCAGCTTTTCGGTGAACGGGTCGCCGACCTGGACGGTCGGGCGCTTCTCTTCCGAATCGGCGTTGAATTCGGCGGACGCCATGGTGGCGCCGTGGATGCCGTCGCGGCCCGTCTTGGAGCCGACGTAGACCACCGGATTGCCGACGCCCGCCGCCGCCGAATAGAAGATCTTGTCGGCCTGGGCGACGCCGACGGTCATGGCGTTGACCAGGATGTTGCCGTTGTAGGAGGGGTCGAAGTT
>CAZFRK010000059.1:0-12631 GCA_964521375.1 uncultured Rhodobacterales bacterium | reverse complement strand
ACGAGGACCGCCTGGGGCTTCCCTTCGTCGGCGAAAGCGGAAAGCTTCTCGATAAGATGCTGGCCAGCATCGGCGTCACCCGGGAAGGCTGCTACATCACCAACGTCCTGCCCTGGCGCCCGCCCGGCAACCGCACGCCGACCGACCAGGAAGTCGCCGTCTGCATGCCCTTCCTGGTCCGCCACATCGAACTGGCGCAGCCCCGCCTTCTGCTGCTGGTGGGCGGCATGCCGGCGAAGAACCTGTTCGCCCGGCCCGAGGGCATCATGCGTCTGCGCGGGCGCTGGCGGTCCTACGAAAGCGCCGGTCTGACCCATCCGATCCCGGCCATGGCGACCCTGCATCCGGCCTATCTTCTGCGCCAGCCTCAGCAACGTCGTCTGGCGTGGCGCGATCTGCTGGAGGTCAAGGCGCGTCTGCGGCAGGTGACGCCGCCGGAGGGCCGGGCGTGACGACGGATAGCCTGCGAGCGGGCCGCGTCGAGACCGTCGCCGCCGCCTCCGGCCATCGGTTCAGCAAGGCCCTGAAGCCGGAAATCGTCCTGATCGCCGGGCTGGGCGTCGAGGGGGACGCCCACGCCGGGCGGCTGGTCCGCCACCGGTCCCGCGTCAAGGCCGACCCGTCCCAGCCCAATCTGCGCCAGATCCACCTGATCCACGGCGAGCTGTTCGACGCCCTGGCCGACCAGGGGTTCCGGGTCGGTCCCGGGGATCTGGGCGAGAACGTGGTGACGCGGGGACTCGACCTCCTCGGCCTGCCGGTCGGTGCCCGCCTTCTCCTGGGCGACGAGGCCGAGATCGAGGTGACCGGCCTGCGCAATCCTTGCGGCCAGATCGAGGCCTTTCAGGCGGGTCTCCTGGCGGCGGTCCTGGACCGCGCGGAGGACGGGAGACTCGTGCGAAAAGCTGGGATCATGGGGATCGTCCTGCGGGGCGGACGGGTGCGTCCGGGAGACCCCGTCGCCGTCCGGTTGCCGGCGCCGCCGCATCGTCCGTTGGATCGCGTCTAGGCTCGGCGGCTTGAGTTTCGGGGTCGCGACCCGTATAACCCTTGGGGTTGCGACAACCGGACGGCGTTCCGGTGATGTTTCATATATCGCGGGGAACCGAGGGGATGCGGGGAACTGGCATGACGACGCCCGTCTTGGGCTCGGGCCGCCGTTTGCGTGGCCGGAGGGGGACGGTCGGATTTTTTTCCGTCTTGGGACTGATCGTCCTTCTGGCGACCGGGCTGGCATCGATCCGCGAGGCCGCCGCGACGCAGCCGCCGCCATCGGCGCTGTCGTCCGCCGACGCCGACCGCTACCGCCGTATCTTCTCCCTTCAGGAGCAAGGTCGCTGGGACGCCGCCGACGCCCTCATCAAGGCGTTGGACGACGATTTGCTGCTGGGGCACGTCCTGTTCCAACGCTACATGCATCCCACGGCCTACCACTCCAAGTTTCCCGAGTTGCAGAGCTGGCTGCGGTCCTATCACGCCCTTCCAGGCGCCGACCGTATCCATGCCCTGGCCCGCAAGCGCGGCGACGGCGCGCTGCATCGCGTCACCTATCGGGGCACCCGCGGATTCGGCGGTGGGGAAAGCGCCGGGACCGGTCGCCTGAGCGGCGCCTACCATGGGGCGGCGGGAACCTCCGCCCGGCGGATCTGGAGTTCCTTCCGCCGTGCCTTGTGGCGGGGCCAGACGCTGAAGGTCAAGGAGATCGTCCAGTCCGGCGCCGCCAAGACGGTTCTCAACCAGCTTGACCATGACCGCATGCGGGCCGCCCTGGCCTATGCCTACTTCATCGACGGTCGCGACCAGTGGGCGATCGACTGGGGCAAGCGCGCGGTCGACGGATCCGGCGTCAAGGTGCCGACGGCCCTGTGGGCGGTCGGCTTGGCGGCGTGGCGGCAGGGCGACCTGCGAATGGCGCACGACCACTTCGCCCAGTTGGCCGGGGCGCGGGAAACCTCTCCCTGGCTGACGGCGGCCGGGGCCTATTGGGCGGCGCGCACGGCCCTGCGCCTGCGGCGCCCGACCGAGGCCACGGGCCTGTTGGCTCAGGCCGCCGAGCATCCGCGCACCTTCTACGGCCTGTTGGCCCGCCGCGCCCTGGGCCTGCCGCCACGTCTGCAATGGGAACGCACCGGCCTGACCGCCGCCGAGCGCGACGCCCTGGACGCGTCTCCCGCCGGGCGCCGTGCCATGGCCCTGGTCCAGGTCGGCCAAGGCGATCTGGCCGAACAGGAATTGCGTGGCCTCTACCGTTCGGCGACGCCGGGACAGCGGGACGCCATCCTGCGTCTGGCCGATGTCGGCGGCATGTCCGGCCTGGCCTATCGTCTGGCCGCCGCGCGCGCCGCCGACGCCGAGGAAGCGGAAGCCGTCGACGTGGTCGGCGGCCTGACCAATGCCCTCTATCCGGTGCCGTCCTGGAAGCCCGAGGACGGCTGGCGTCTCGACCGGGCGCTGATCTTCGCCTTCATGCGCCAGGAATCGGCCTTCAATCCGACGGCGCGCTCCTATGCCGGGGCGCATGGCCTGATGCAGGTCCTGCCCTCGACGGCGGCCTTCATCGCCAACGACCGCCGCTATCGCCGCTGGGCGGGCCGCCAGGATCTGCTGTCGCCGGAGATCAATATCGCCATCGGTCAGAAGTACCTGGAACACCTCCTGGAGATGGACGACATCGACGGCAACCTGTTCTTCGCCGCCGTCGCCTACAACGGTGGGCCGGGCAATCTGCGCCGCTGGCGCCGCCGCTCCGACTTCGGCGACGATCCGCTGTTGTTCATCGAGACCATTCCGGCGCGGGAGACCCGCATCTACGTCGAGCGGGTGCTGACCAACTTCTGGATCTACCGCAACCGCCTCGGCCAGCCGACGCCCAGCCTGGATATGGTCGCGGGGGGGCAGTGGCCGCGCTATGCTTCCATGGAGCGTTCGGCGTTGGTGATGGCCGACGACGAACGCTGATCGGCTGTCGTCTCCCCCAGCATCAGGCCCTCTTCATGTCGCATGTCCCCGAAGGTCGCCCCTTCATCGCCGTCAACATCGCCGTCCTGACGGTCTCCGACAGTCGCACGCTGGAGACCGACACCTCCGGCGCCACCCTGGTCGGGCGCCTGGAAGCCGCCGGGCATCGTCTGGCCGACCGCGCCGTGGTCAAGGACGACACGGCGGCCATCGTCGCCTGTCTGCGGCGTTGGATCGACGACCCGGAGGTCGACGTGGTCATCACCACCGGCGGCACCGGCGTCACCGGACGCGACGTCACGCCCGAAGCCTTCGCCCAGGTGGTCGAGAAGGACATTCCGGGCTTCGGCGAGCTGTTCCGCTGGCTCAGCTACCAGAAGATCGGCACTTCCACCATCCAGAGCCGGGCCACCGCCGGGGTCGCGGGCGGCACCTACCTCTTCGCCGTGCCCGGCTCCACCGGGGCCTGCAAGGATGCCTGGGACGGCATCCTGGCGACGCAACTCGACAGCCGGTTCCGGCCCTGCAATTTCGTCGAGCTGATGCCGCGCCTTAAAGAGCACCTCTAAGGCTGACGTCACCGATCACCGGGGTTTGATGCGCCCGGCGGCCCACACCAGCCCCACCACCGGCACCGTCAGGGCGGCGGTGAAGATGAAGAAGCCGGCGTAGCCGACCGAATCCACCATGGTCCCGGAGTACCCGGCCATGACCTTGGGCAGCAGGGTCATGAGGCTGGAGAAGATGGCGTACTGCATGGCCGTGAAGGAGACGTTGGTCAGACTCGACAGGTAGGCCACGAAGGCGGCGGAGGCCAGCCCGGCGGCGAGGCTGTCGGCGACGATGGCGACCAGCAGATAGAGCGGGTCCGGTCCGCTGGACGCCAGACCGACGAACAGCAGGTTGGTCAGCCCGGCGGCGATCGCGCCGACCAAGAGCGCGCGCATCACCCCATGGCGGGCGGCCAGGACCCCCCCCAGGAAGCCGCCCAGGATGGTCGCCCACAGGCCCCAGAACTTGGAATAGGTGGCGATCTGCGCCTTGGTGAAGCCAATGTCCAGGTAGAAGACGTTGGCCACCGCGCCCATGACCACGTCGGACAGGCGATAGGTGCCGATCAGCGCCAGGATGATCGCCGCCGCCCGCCCGTAGCGGCCCAGGAAGTCGGTGAAGGGCTCGACGTAGGTTTCCGTCAGATGGTCGGCCCGCGCCACGCCGATCCGGATGAGGACCGCGGCCACCGCGCCTCCGGCGCCGACCGCCAGGACCAGCCGCGCCACCTGCAGGAAGAAGCCGACCACCGGATCGGCGGTCGCGGCGGGCAAGTCGGACAGGCCGACGAAGGCGGCGACGAAAGCCGCCGCCGCCGTCGCGAAGGTGCCCAGGAAGCGCAGATAGTCGCCCGTGGTCCGCAAATGGCCGGTCTCGCGGTCGGTGACGCGGGGTTCGGGGATGATCAAGGTGGTGACTACCCCGACCAGCATGAGCGCCGCCATCACCCGGTAGACTTGCGCCCAGGCGGCGAAGACGTAGGTGCCCTGGGGCTCCCACAGTTCGGCCAGCCACAGGGCCCCGGCCCCGGCGGCCAGCATGCCGACGCGGTAGCCGGCGATATACATGGCCGCCATCATGGATTGCAGGTCGGCGTCGGCGGCCTCGATGCGGTAGGCGTCGATGACGATATCCTGGGTGGCGGCGGAAAAACCGATCATCACCGCGCCGACGGCGACCAGCGCCAGATCGGTCACCGGGTCGAAGGCCGACGTCCACAGCATCCCGCCGCCGATCATCACCTGGGCCACCAGAAGCCAGGCACGCCGGCGGCCCAGGCGTCGGGTCAGGCCGGGCACCGGCAGGCGGTCGATCAGCGGCGCCCAGACGAACTTGAAGGAATAGCCGAGCGCCGCCCAGGAGAAGAACGTCACCGTGGAGCGGTCGACACCCGCCTCGCGCAGCCAGACCGACAGGGTCGAGAAAATCAGCAGGATCGGCAGACCGGCGGAAAATCCCAGGAACAGCATCCGCGGGACCGGCGGCTGAAGGAAGGCCAGGGTGGCCGCGCGCCAGGAGCGGTGGCCGACGGTCGGATCGGGTTGGGTCATGGGCACGGCTCCGCCTGGAACATGGCGCAAACCATGGTCCCCCGTTCGAATCCCGTCAACCGCCATAGGTCGTAATGCCTACTGGCGCCGTTGGGGAACGATGGTGTATTCCGTTCAGCAATACGGCTAAATAAGGGATGGTACCCCGATTGAAAAAGGGACTATCCAAGTCGGAAACCGGTCGGGCCGGAAGCCGCTCAAACCGAAAAAGCGGCGCGCCCGGATCGGGTCCAGTCAGGAACGAGGCAGGGGACAGAGGTATGCCGACCATCCTTATCGTCGACGACAGCCGGGTGGCCCGCTTGTCGATCCGCCGCATGGTGCTCGGCCTAATCCCGGACGCCGACCTTCTGGAGGCCGGATCCGCCGAGGACGCCCTGACGGTGGTCGACGGGAAACACATCGACCGGGCGCTGATCGATTTCAACATGCCCGGACGCAACGGCCTGGAACTGGCCGAAGACTTGGTTGCCGGACGCCCCGGCCTGAAGATGGCGATGATCACGGCCAACATTCAGGACGCCGTCGCCGGTCGGGCGAAGGCGCTGGGCATGGCCTTCATCGCCAAGCCTCCGCGGGAAGAGGACATGGCCGGGTTCCTTCTGGAAACGCAAGGCGCGGGCTGATGGTCGGCTGGCAGTTCACCGAGGACGAGCAGGACGTCGTCACCGAACTGATGAACATGGGCGTCGGGCGGGCGGCGGCCAGCTTCTCCCGCCTGATCGACGACGAGGTCCTGTTGTCGGTGCCCATGGTGCGCATGGCCGACGCCCAGGAGGCCGAGGAAGCCTTCGCCGCCAGTGTCCCGGAAGTGTTGGCCGGGGTGACCCAAAGCTTCGAGGGCCTGATCACCGGCTCCGCCGCGCTGCTGTTCCCCGGCGAGCGCAGCCTGGAACTGGTGCGCGCCGTCATCGGTGAAGACCTGCCCGCCGAGGAAATTTCGGAACTGGAGCAGGAAACCCTGGCCGAGATCGGCAACATCATCCTGAACAGTTGTCTGGCCACCATCGCCAACGCCTTGAAGACCGAACTGCATTCCAGCCTGCCCGAGCCCTGCCGGGCGGGGCGCACGGGGTTGGCGCGGCTGCTGGGCGGCGAGGACGGGGTCATCCTGCTGGTGCAGATCGACTTCAGCCTGAAGTCGCGAAACCTCCAGGGCTACCTTGCCTTCGTGATCGACCTGCGCTCCGCCGAGGCCTTCCGGACGGCGATTCGGACCTATCTGGAAGAGGTCTCGGGCTGAGATGGAACGCATGGCCGAGGTCTCGATGTCGCGAAGCGTCGGGGTGCCCGAGGGCGGGGAACTCGTCAATGCGCTCGACTGCGGCGTGGCGGTGTTCGACGGCGACGGGCGGGTGGTGTTCTGGAACGCCTGGCTGGTGCGCCGCAGCGGGGTGACGGAAACCCAGGCCCGGGGGCGCACCCTGGCCGAGCTGTTCGGAGACGCCGTTTCGACGACCCTGACCGACGCCGTCGAGCAGGCCTGCACGGTCGGACTGGCGTCCATGCTGTCCAACCAGCTTCATCGCCGGGTCCTGCCGCTGACGCGACCGACCGACGACGAGGCCGTGGAACAGTCCGCCGCCGTCCGACCCCTGCGGCAGGCCGGAATCGGCTGCGTCCTGCAGGTCAACGACGTGTCCTCGGCGGTGCGCCGCGAACGCCACCTGCGCCAGAGCCAGGCGGCGGTTCATCTGCGCAATCACGCCATCGAGGCGTCCAGCCAGGGCATCATCATCGTCGACGCCAAGACCCAGGGCCTGCCGATCATCTACGCCAACCGGGCCTTTACCGAGATCACCGGCTATCCGGCGGAAGAGGTGGTCGGGCGAAACTGCCGGTTCCTGCACGGCGACGACGCCAACCAGCCGGGCTTGCAGGTCATCCGCCAGGCCATCGCCGAGGAGCGGGAAGGCGTCGCCGCCATCCGCAACTACCGCAAGGACGGCTCGGCCTTCTGGAACGAGTTGCTGGTGGCGCCGGTGCGGGACACGCGCGGGACGGTGACCCATTTCGTGGGCATTCAGCGCGACATCTCGGTACGACGGGCCGCGGAACAGGCGCTCGACGCCGCCCTGAACGATCTGCGGGTCGCCAACGAACGGCTGTCGCGGGAAAAGGAATATACCCACGCCGTGCTGCGCACGGTCGGTGCCCTGGTGGCCGTGGTCGACCGCCGGGGGCGAATCGTGTCCTTCAACCGGGCCTGCGAGATGGTCACCGGTCTGGCCGAGGCGAGCGCCGTCGGCACCCGGCTGGGCGACCTGATCCCCGATGCCAACGCCGCCGTCCATTTCCGTCTCGACGAACTGGGCGGGGCGCGTCTGGCGGGCAGCCTGACCACCAGCTTGCGCACCGCCGCCGGGGACGACCGCATCATCCGCTGGACCTTCTCCACCCTGCGCGGGCCGGAGGACGTGGCCAGCCACCTGATCTGCACCGGCATCGACGTCACCGAACGGGACCGCTCGGCGGCGCTGCTGCGCGCGGAGCGCGAAATCCTGGAAATGGTGGCCCGCTCGGAGCCCCTGCCGACCATCGGCGCCCGCGTCTGCCGCGCCGTCGAGGAGCAGATGCCGCAGCGCCGGGCGGCGCTCATGCTGCTCGATGACGAGACGCGCGTCCTGCACTACTGCGCGGCGCCGTCCCTGCCTCAGGCGTTTCTGGTCGTGTGCGACGGACGGGCGGTCGGGCGCGGCGCCGGGTCCTGCGCCAAGGCGGCCTACACCGGTCAGCCGGAGTTCGCCGCCGACATCGAGGTCGACGCCGCCTGGGTGAACGACCGCGCCGCCGCCTTGGAGGTGGGCCTGCGATCCTGCTGGTCGTTCCCCATCAAGTCGTCCAGCGAAAGCGTGCTCGGCACCTTCGCCCTCTACGGGGCGGACACCCGCCTGCCCGACGAGTTTGCCGCCGAGGTGATGCAGCGGGCGGCCCGCCTGGCGGCCATCGCCATTGAGCGCCACCGGGCGGCGGAGCGTATTCGCCATCTGGCGCTGTACGATCAACTGACCGGGCTGGCCAACCGCTCGCTGCTGTCCGACCGCCTGCAGTCGGCCCTGGCCCATGCCCGGCGCCATGACGCCAAGCTGTCGTTGCTGTTCATCGATCTGGACGGCTTCAAGCCCATCAACGACCGCTTCGGGCACGATGCCGGAGACGCGGTCCTGGCCGCCGTCGCCAACCGGCTAAAGGGCGTGTTGCGGGAAGCCGACACCGCCGCGCGCATCGGTGGCGACGAATTCGTGGTCCTGGCGGAAGATGTCCGGTCCGCCGAGGACGCCGAACGAATCGCCCAGAAGATTCTCGTGTCCCTGTCCGAGCCGGTGCAGTGGCAGGACAGCGACCTGGTGGTCGGCGCCAGCATCGGCTTGGCCCTCTACCCCGAGGACGGGCAGGGCGCCGACGCCCTGCTGACGGTCGCCGACGACGCCATGTACGCCGCCAAGGCGGCCGGCAAGAACCGCTGGTCCTGGCGCGTGGGACGCCGCGCGTAAGACGGTCGGAGACGAGGCCGTCAGGCGTCGGCCATCTCTGGCCGCGTGGGAGGGGCCGTGCCGCTCGCGGCGGGCGGAATGGACGGCAGGTCGATGACGAAGGCGCACCCCTGGGCGGGGTCTCCGGCGACCGCGTCCTCGATCATGATCGTGCCGCCGTGGCGTTCGACGATGCGCTGGGCGACGGCGAGGCCGATGCCCGTGCCGCTGAAGGTTCCCCGACCGTGCAGGCGTTGGAAGATGCGGAACACCCGCTCCCGATAGGCCGGTTCGATGCCGATGCCGTTGTCGATGACCGTCACCCGCACCCCCGTGCCGGTCAGGACGGCGTCGATCGTCACCCGGGGCGGGCGCTCCGGTCGGGCATACTTGATGGCGTTGCCGATGAGGTTCTGGAACAACTGCGTCAGCTGGCTCTCGTCGGCCAGGACCGTCGGCAGGGTGTCGGGAATGGTGACCTGGGCTCCGGCTTCCTCGACGGCCAGTTTCAGGTCGCGCAGGGCGGTGCGCAGTGGCTGCACCAGGGGCACCGCCTCGAAGGGGTGGCCGCGCGTGGTGACGCGCGAATAGTCCAGAAGGTCCGTGATGAGCTGCGACATGCGCAGGGCGCCGTCGGTGGCGTAGCCGATGAATTCCTGCGCCTCGTCGTCCAGGACGTCGGCCTTGCGGCGCTTGATCAGGCCCAGGTAGCTGGAGACCATGCGCAGGGGTTCCTGGAGATCGTGCGAGGCCACATAGGCGAACTGTTCCAGGTTGCGGTTGCTGTCCTCCAGGGCACGGGCCAAGGCCTTCAGCCGTTCCTCGGCCTCGCGCCGTTGGGTGATGTCGGCATGGGTGCCGATGACCCGAACGGCCTTTCCGTCGTCGTCGCGGGCGACGACCTTGCCCTTGTCGAGCATCCACAGCCAGGTCCCGTCGCGATGACGCATGCGGTACTCGGCCTCGTAGAAGCGGGAGTCGCCCTTCAGATGGGTCGTCAAGGCGGCGTCGACGGCGGCCCTGTCGTCGGGGTGAATCCGCGCCCGCCAGGAGTGGACGCCGTCGGGCCAGTCCTCCGGCCTGTCGCCGACCATGGCCGGCACCTGATCGGAATAGATCATCGTCTGGGTGGGCACCGTCCAGTCCCACAGGCCCTGTTCCGTGGTTTCCAGCGCCAGTTCCAGGCGTTGCCGCTGGTCGTCGGCGTCCCGTTCCGCCGCCAACTGGTCGGTGATGTCCCGGCCTTCGGCCAGGATGCCGGTGACGTTGCCCCGGTCGTCGCGGATCGGCGACAGGGAGCTTTCGACGATGTGAAGGCGCCCCGTGAGGTCGCGGTGCGGGGCGACGATCTCCTGGACGTCGCCAAGGGCGACACGGGCGATCTTGTCGCGCAGATCGTCCTGGCTGAGGGGGTCTTCCCGCCACCACGGCGCCTCCCAGAAGGGTTGGCCGATGATGTCTTCTTCCCGCATGCCGATGATGTCCAGGGCCGCCCCGTTGACGCGCTGGATCTTGCCGGAGGTGTCCAGGAGGCCCAGCAGGTGGCGGTTCTGGTGGAACAGCGAGCTGAGCTCGGCCTCGTTGCGGTGCAGGGCGGTCATGGCGTTCATGGCGGCGGTATTGGCGCTTACCAGCCGGTGGGCCATCAGCAGTCCGGCGAGGCTGAGGATCGCCCAGACGATGGCGACCAGGAAGGCCTCGTCCCGCCATCGCGCGTCAATGATCTCCAGCGGCATGGAGGCTTCCAGCAGCATCGGCTTGTCGCCGACCCGGGTCCAGGCGATCACCCGCTCCATGCCGTCGAAGGGGGACCGCTTGGTATAGATCATCCGCCCGTCGTCATCGAGTTCGGGCGGCGGGATGGACCCGCCGTGCTCGGTCGTGGCGGTCGGCATGCGGGCCAGGAGCGCGCCGCCTTCGGTGAATAGGCCGACGCTGCGGCCCGGAACGTCGATCAGGGGCTTGAGCGCGCTCAGAAGCGCCTGGCGGTCGACCACCATTTCCACCACGCGCTGGTCGCCGAGGTAATGGTGCAGGTGGATTACGCCGGTCGTATGCATATGGATATCGGTCTCCCCGTCCGCGTCGTGATGCCCGTGGAACGGCGGCCAGGAAAAAACGCCCAGGCTGCCGGGGCGTTCCACGGCGACCAGGGTGTGGGTGGACTCCATGTAGCGGATGCCCAGAAGGTAGGGGTTCTGCAACAGGATGGAGGTGAGAAGCGCCGGGGCCGGCAGGGTGCTTTCGTCGGGCAGGACCGCCGTATGGAGCATCAGGTCCATGTAGCGGTTGATGGTCAGGTCGATGTGCGCGGCGAAGGCCTCCGCCAGCCCGGACAGGCGGTTGGCTTCCTGCGACCGGGCGGTCAGCCGGGCCTCCACCGCCCACACGCCCGCCATCAGCCCCAGCAGGACGACCGTCATGACCGCCATCAGGTAGGGGGCGGTGGGGCGCTCCGGAAGGGGGCGACGGGCGAAGGGACGGAGCAGGGACATGGGAACCGGTCACGAGGTCGAACGCGATGAAGCCGTCGCGATCATACCGCGACGGCTTCATCATGCGCCATACCGCGAAGGAGCTAACGTCCGTCCAGAAAGCTTTAGGCGGCGTCGGTCGCCCGCTTCGCGGCCTTTTTTCGCTCATGCGGGTCCAGGTGCTTCTTGCGCAGGCGAATGGTCTTCGGGGTCACCTCGACCAGTTCGTCGTCCTGGATGTAGGACAGGGCGTCCTCCAAGGTCATCCTCTTGATCGGCGGCAGCTTGACGGCGTCGTCCTTGCCCGAGGCGCGCATGTTGGTCAACTGCTTGCCCTTCAGGACGTTGACCTCCAGATCGTTGCCGCGCGTATGCTCGCCGACGATCATGCCCTCGTAGACCTTGGTGTTGTGCTCGACGAACTGCGGGCCGCGATCCAGCAGGTTGAACAGGGCATAGGCCACGGCGTCGCCGGTGGCGTTGGAGATCAGCACGCCTTGGCGCCGACCCTCGATGGCCCCCTTGTAGGGACCGTAGCCGTGGAACAGGCGGTTCATGACGCCGGTTCCGCGGGTGTCGGTCAGGAATTCGGAGTGGTAGCCGATCAGGCCGCGCGACGGCGCGTGGAAGACGATGCGCTGCTTGCCGCCGCCCGAGGGCTTCATCTCGGTCATCTCGGCCTTGCGCAGGCTCATCTTCTCGACCACCGTCCCGGCGAACTCCTCGTCCACGTCGACGACGACTTCCTCGATCGGCTCCAGGCGGTTGCCGTTCTCGTCCTGCTTGTAAAGGACGCGCGGGCGGGAGATCGACAGCTCGAAGCCCTCGCGGCGCATGGTCTCGATCAGCACGCCCAACTGCAATTCGCCGCGACCGGCCACCTCGAAGGCGTCCTTCTCGGCGCTTTCGGTGATGCGGATGGCGACGTTGCCCTCGGCCTCGCGGTCCAGACGTGCCTTGATGACGCGCGAGGTCAGCTTGTCGCCCTCGGTCCCGGCCAGCGGGCTGTCGTTGACCGTGAAGGTCATGGACAGGGTCGGCGGGTCGATCGGCTGGGCGGTCAGGGCGGTGGTCACCTCGGGGGCGCAGATGGTGTCGGCCACGTTGGCCTTGGTCAGGCCGGCGATGGCGACGATGTCGCCCGCCTCGGCTTCCTCCACCGGCACCCGCTGAAGACCGCGGAAGGCGAGAAGCTTGGACGCCCGGCCCTGTTCCAGCAGCTTGCCGTCGCGCGCCAGCGCCTTGATCGGCATGTTCACCTTGGCCTTGCCGGAATGGATGCGGCCGGTGAGGATGCGGCCCAGGAAGGGGTCGGCCTCCAGGGTGGTCGCCAGCATGGTGAAGGGTCCGTCGGTCGATTCCTTGGGCGCCGGAACGTGGCGCAGGATCAGGTCGAAGAGCGGCTTCAGGTCCTTGCGCTCGCCGTTTTCCAGGTCGTCGGTGGCCCAGCCGTCACGACCGACGGCGAACAGCGTCGGGAAGTCGAGCTGGTGTTCGTCGGCGTCCAGCGCGGTGAAGAGGTCGAACACCTCGTCGTGCACTTCGTGCGGGCGGGCGTCGCCGCGGTCCACCTTGTTGATCAGCACGATGGGGCGCAGGCCCAGCTTCAGGGCCTTGCCGAGCA